>JAPHUU010000339.1 GCA_026193555.1 Rhodanobacter sp. | reverse complement strand
CACCGGTGCCGCAGGAATCCACCGGGATGGGGCAATCCGCGTCGGCGAAACGCCGACGCGCCACCGCCGCCACCAGCGGCGAGCGGCAGATATTGCCAAGACACACGAAGAGAATGGACATACAGGTCGGCCTGCAATGGTTGACGTAATGGAAGGCGATGGCTGACCGATCAGCCGTGCGCGTGCAGCCAGCGCTCGGCACGCTCCAGATCCTCGGCGGTGTCCACGCCGGGCGGGAACGGCTCGGGGGTGAGCCGCACCGCAATCGCGTGACCGTGCTCAAGCACCCGCAATTGTTCGAGTGACTCGGCCTGCTCCAGCGGCGTGCGGTTGAGCGCGGTGTAACGTGCCAGGAAGCCGGCGCGATAGGCGTAGATGCCGATATGTCGCAGGAACAACGTGCCGGATGGCAAGGCCAGAGGATCGGCGGCGAATGCATCGCGCGCCCACGGCAACGGTGCACGGCTGAAATACAGCGCCCGCCCGTTCGCCGCACGCACCAGTTTCACCACATGCGGATCGAACAGTTCGCTGGCGTCGAGGATCGGCGTGGCCAGGGTCGCCATCGGCACGTCATCCTCGGCCAGTGCCTGCACCACGGCGCGGATGCCTGCCGCCGGCGCAAAGGGCTCGTCGCCCTGCAGGTTCACCACGATCGTATCGTCGGCCCAGCCGTAATGGACGGCACATTCGGCCAGCCGGTCGCTGCCCGAGGCATGGTCGTTGCGGGTCATGCAGACGTCCACGCCCTGCCCGGCCAGAGCATCGGCGATGCGCGGGTCGTCCACCGCCACCACCACCTGGCTGGCGCCGGCAAGCAGCGCGCGCTGTGCCACCCGCACCACCATCGGCACGCCGCCGATCTCGCGCAATGGCTTGGCCGGCAGTCGGGTGGAACCGTAGCGGGCGGGGATCGCAACGACGAATGGCGGTGCAGAGTCGGGCATGGGCAGTCTCATGGCTGAGCGGCAAGCCTAGCCGCTACCGGGGGCGCAGGCGAGCAGCTGTCCGGTCACACCGCCAGCAATGCGAAGCCGCAGCCGTTGGCCAGCTCCATGAAGCCGGGGAAGGACGTGGCGACGTGGCTGCAGTCGTTGATGTGCACCGGCCCCTGCGCCACCAGCCCGGCCACCGCGAAGCTCATCGCGATGCGGTGATCCAGGTGGGTCTGCACACTGCCGGCCTGGAAGCGGCCACCATCGATCAGCGCTCCGTCCGGGGTCTCCTCGATCGCCGCGCCGAGCGCGTGCAGGCCGGCGGCCATGCTGGCGATGCGGTCGGACTCCTTCACCCGCAATTCGGCGGCGCCGCGGATGACCGTACGCCCCTGGGCCGCTGCCGCGGCGATGAACAGGACCGGGAGTTCGTCGATCATGTCGGGCACCAGTGCCGAGGGTAGTTCGATGCCGTGCAATGGTGCGTGGCGCACGATCAGGTCAGCCACCGGCTCGCCACCGCTCTCGCGCTCGCGCTCGACCGTGATGTCCGCGCCCATCAGGCGCAACGCATGCAGCAGGCCGGTGCGGCGCGGATTGAGACCGACCGATGGCAGGCGCAATTCGGAGTCTGGCACGATGCTGGCAGCCACCAGGAAGAAGGCCGCCGAGGAAAAGTCCGCCGGCACATCGACATTGGTGGCATGCAGCACGTGGCCACCGTCGAGTCGGGCGCGACCTGCCTCGAAGCGGATCGGCCAGCCAAACGCGGCCAGCATGCGCTCGGTGTAGTCACGGGTCGGATGCGGCTCGATCACCTCGGTCTCGCCGTCGGCATACAGGCCCGCCAGCAGCAATGCCGACTTCACCTGGGCGCTGGCCACCGGCAGTTCGTAACGGATGCCGCGCAGAGCCTGTCCGCCATGCACCCGCAGCGGTGGCAAGCCATCCTGGGTGTCGATCCGCGCACCCATCTGCGACAGCGGATCGGTCACCCGGCGCATTGGCCGCTTCGACAACGACGCGTCGCCGACCAGTGTGCTGTCAAACGCCTGCCCGGCCAGCAAACCCGTCAACAGGCGCATACCGGTACCCGCGTTGCCGCAGTCCAGCGGCTGTGCGGTGCCCTGCAGGCCATGCAGGCCCACTCCGTGCACCCGTCGCTCGCCGGCGGCCGGTGTCTCGATTCGCACACCCAGCTGCGCCAGCACGGCGGCCGTGGCGCGGGTGTCCTCGCCTTCGAGGAAGCCGCGGATGTGCGAGTCACCCTCGGCGATCGCGGCGAGCATCAAGGCCCGATGCGATACCGACTTGTCGCCCGGCACCTGCACGCTGCCGCGCAATGGCCGACCCGGTCGACTGCTCCAGTCAAGACGATTCAATCCAGTTTCTCCTTGCGCATCCACGCCATCGGGCGGATGCGTCGGTTCAGGGCAATGCCACCGGGTAGGACCCGAGTACGCGCACGCTGGCCACGGTCTGACCGATTTCCTGCACCGCCGCCTGCAGCGTGTCATCGTGGATGTGTCCGGAAACGTCGATGAAGAACGCGTACTGCCACTTGCCGGTATGCGCCGGCCGCGACTCGATCCGGTTCAGGCTGACGCCGTGCTTGGCGAACGGGCTCAGCACGTCGTACAGCGCGCCCGGCTTGTCGTTGACGGTGATCAGGAACGACGTGCGGTCGTTGCCGGACGGCGGGAACAGTGAACGACCAATCACCAGGAAGCGCGTGGTGTTGTCGGCACGATCCTCGATTCCCTCGGCGACGGTTTTCAGCCCGTAGACCTTGCCGGCCGTCTCGCCGGCGATCGCTGCCGCATCATCGGCATGCCTTGCCAACCGGGCCGCCTCCGCATTGCTGCCGACCGCGATGCACTCGACCCCGGGCAGGTTTATCCGCAGCCAGGTCTTGCACTGCTGCAGTGATTGGGCGTGCGCGTAGACGCGGCGCACCGCGTCGAGCCGGCCGGTCTGCGAATGCAGGCACTGGTGGACACGCAATTCCACTTCGCCGCAGATGGTGGCCTCGGAGGTGAGAAACATGTCCAGCGTCATCTGGATCATGCCCTGCCCGGAGTTCTCCACCGGCACCACGCCGAAGTCGGCGTGTCCGGCGGCCACTTCCTGGAACACCTCCTCGATGCTGCCCAGCGGCAGGCTGTAGGCGGCATGCCCGAAATGCTTGCGCACCGCCTGCTCGCTGAACGTGCCCTCGGGGCCGAGAAAGCCGATCTTCAGCGGGTCTTCCTGGGCCAGACACGAAGACATGATCTCGCGGAACAGCCGCACCATCTCGGTATCGGACAATGGACCGTCGTTGCGATCCACCACCATGCGCAATACGTGGGCCTCGCGCTCGGGACGGTAGTAGTCGATGGCGGACAGACCGGCGCCCTTCACCTTCGCCACTTCCTGCGCGCGATTGGCACGCTCGGATATCAGCTGCTGGATCTGCCGATCGATGCTGTCGATGCGTTCGCGCATGTCGCTCAGCGGTGTTTTTGGATCAGTCATGCGTCGGCAGCCTGGAAGTAAAGAAGTCCAAATCGTAATCGGCATCGTGCCTGAAAATGCCGCGGCGGGCCAATCAGCCGTGCCGCTGGGAGAAGTCCCGCATGAAATCGGTGAGCGCCGCGACCGCTTCCAGCGGGACCGCGTTGTACAGCGACGCGCGCATGCCGCCTACCGCCTTGTGCCCCTTCAGTGCCAGCAGACCGGCCGTCTCGGACTCCTGCAGGAAGACCGCATCGAGTGCGCTGTCATGCAGGGTGAAGGGAACATTCATGCGCGAGCGCGCGGACGGGTCGACCGGATTGCGGTAGTAGCCGCCTGAGCCATCGACGCTCCGGTACAACAGCTCGGCCTTGGCGCGGTTGTGCTCGCCCATCGCGGCCAGGCCTCCCTGTGCCTTGAGCCACTGGAAGGTCAGCCCGGCCAGGTACCAGCCCCAGGTATTGGGCGTATTGAGCATCGAATCGTTGGCCGCCTGCTCGGCGAAACGGAAGATCCGCGCCATCGGACGGCCGGCCCGCTGCAGCAGGTCACGACGGATGATCATCACGACCAGACCGGAAGGACCGATGTTTTTCTGCGCACCGGCATAGATCAGGCCGAAGCGCGTCACATCCAGCGGTTCGGACAGGATGTTCGACGACATGTCGGCTACCAGCGGCACTGCCCCGACCTCGGGGATGTCGTGAAACTCCACGCCGTGGATCGTCTCGTTCGGTGTGTAGTGCACATAGGCGGCCCGCGGATCGAGCTGCCAACTGTCGCGTGCAGGCAGCCGCAGGTAGTTGTCCGGCTTGCCGCTGGCGGCGACGTTGACATGGACATAGGGCGCCGCTTCGCTGACCGCCTTTTCACCCCAGTGGCCGCTGACCACGTAATCCGCGGAGTCACCCACACCGGCCAGATTCATCGGAATCTGCGCGAACAACTGGGTGGCGCCGCCCTGCAGGAACAGCACGGCGTAATCGTCAGGTACCTGCAGCAGTTCGCGCAGATCGGCCTCGGCCTGGGCGGCCATCGCGATGAACCGCTTGCCGCGGTGGGATTGCTCCATCACCGAGGCACCGCTGCCGTTCCAGTCCAGCATCTCTTGTTGGGCGCGTTCGAGTACCACCTGCGGCAACGCCGCCGGACCGGCGCTGAAATTCCATACTCTGCTCACGTGCGGTTGCGTCCCGTCGAGGTATTCGACGCATTATGGCGCGGCGCAGCACGGCGCGGTCAACTACCCACACGCGCCCGACCGGGAACTCAGAAGCGGATCAGCAAGACCAGGGCAATGCCCAGTGCCAGCACGGCTGCCGTGGCAATCAACCACCACACCTCGCCGGGCGGGCCAGCGGCCTCCTCCGGCAAGTGTTCGGGCAGCGCCTCGGGGACGAGGATTTCCGGCTCCGGCTCCATCCCCGGCGCATCCAGCACGAAGCGGTGCATCGCCAAGCCGATCTGGTCGCCTGGCTGCAACGCCACGCTTTTCACGATGATGCCGTTTACCCGCAACGGATGGCGCACGGATGCCTGCGGGAGGTCCAGAAGCAATTTCCCGTCATCCCAGCGGATCCGCATGGCGGCGATGTCGCCCTGCCCAAGTTCCAGCGGAAAGCGCCCCTGTGGCCCGAGCTCAAGGCTCTCCCGCAGCGGCATCACCCTGCCCGACAGCGGGCCGGCGACAGCTCGCAATGCCACCGTGCAGCGCCCTTGTTCGGGCACTTTCAATACAGGGCGCTGCAAGGGATCCTGATCGGCACAGAGCAGCATCCGGCAGTCACCCACACTGACCACATCGCCGGCACGCAACAGCGCCCGCTCCCGCACCGGACGCGCGTTGACGTAGATCCGGTCAGCCGAGGGCAGCACCTGCAGCACCCAGCCTCGGCGATCCTGCTGGATCAGCAGATGCTGCGCCGCCGCCTGAGTGGCCGCCAGCACCAGGTCATTGTCAGGCGCGCTGCCGATGCGCAGCTGCGCCTTCGCCCATGGAAAATCCTCTCGGGCCGCATTGGGAAATTCGATACGCATGGATCAACCGGTCGATGGATCGCGAAACTCTAGCATGCAGTCCACTGGGCTCCTGCGCGCCCGGGCTCTATCATGAGCGGCCCCACCCGGAAACCATCATGCCGAAGATCGACATCCGTCGCCCCCACCAGTTATCCCTCCCCGATGCCCGTGCCGTAGTCGATCAGGTGGCGGCGCGGATGCGCGAAAAATTCGGCATGGAGGGGCAATGGCAAGGCGATAGTTTGCGATTTTCCCGCCCCGGCGTGAGCGGCGCAATCACCGTCGGCAACGACGCCATCCACGTGGTTGCCGAACTGGGCATGATGCTGGCGCCACTGAAGGGCATGCTCGAGCAGGAGATTCGGCGCAAGCTGGACGAACATTTCACCTGACCGTCCAGCTCCAATCCCGTGAGGATTGTTTGATCAGGCGCCCATCCGTGGCATACTGAATGGCTTACGCAGCCATGACGGCTGCGCGTGAACCCCGGAACACATGGCCAAAGACGACGTCATCGAAATGGAAGGCACGGTCCTGGAGACCCTGCCCAATACCATGTTTCGCGTGCAACTTGAGAATGGGCATATCGTTATTGCCCACATCTCCGGCCGCATGCGCAAGCATTACATCCGCATTCTCACCGGCGACAAGGTCAAGATTGAAATGACCCCGTACGACCTGAGCAAGGGTCGTATCACGTACCGCATGAAGTAAATCCCGGTACGGCGTCGACGCGACATGCGTTGGAAACAAAAGGCGGCGCATTGCGCCGCCTTTGCTTTGCCCGTCGTTCCTTGTCGGCGATGATCAGTTCGGCTCGACCACCGCCGGCAGCTTCTCGGCCGCCTCGCAGTCAACCCGCAGCTCGTCGTCGCGCACGCTCAGGCGCACCTTGCCGCCATCGGCCAGCTTGCCGAACAGCAGCTCGTCGGCCAGTGCCCGCTTCACGTTCTCCTGAATCACCCGTGCCATCGGGCGCGCACCCATCTGCGGGTCAAAGCCATGCTCGGCCAACCAGCGGCGGGCATCGGCATCCACGTCCAGGCTCACCAGTTTCTCGGTCAGCTGGCTTTCCAGCTCGATCAGGAACTTGTCCACCACCCGCAGGATATGCTCGAAATCGAGCGCACCGAACTGGATGACCGCGTCCAGCCGGTTGCGGAACTCCGGTGTGAAGATGCGACGAATCACTTCCATGGCGTCCGAATCGTGCTTCTGCTCGACAAAGCCCATGCTGCGCCGTGACGCGATCGCTGCGCCCGCATTGGTAGTCATCACCACCACCACGTTCTTGAAGTTCGCCTCGCGACCGTTGGTGTCGGTCAGCACGCCGCGATCCATCACCTGCAGCAGGATGTTGAACACATCCGGATGCGCCTTCTCGATCTCGTCAAGCAGCAGCACCGCATGCGGGTGCTTGGTGACCGCCTCGGTCAGCAGGCCGCCCTGGTCGAAACCGACGTAGCCCGGGGGCGCGCCGACCAGTCGCGACACCGAATGACCTTCCATGTATTCGGACATGTCGAAGCGGATCATCTCGATGCCCAGCTGCATCGCCAGCTGCTTGGTCACCTCGGTCTTGCCCACGCCGGTGGGACCGGCCAGCAGGAAGCAACCGATCGGCTTGGATGGGTCGGCGAGGCCCGAGCGGGCCATCTTGATCGACGCGGCCAGCGCCTCGATCGCCGGATCCTGACCGAACACCACCATCTTCAGGTTGCGCTCCAGATTGCGCAGCACATCGCGATCCGAAGCGGACACCTGCTTGGCCGGAATGCGCGCCATCTTGGCGATGATGTATTCGACTTCGCTCACGTCCACCTTGCCGGTGCGCTGATCCTCCGGCAGCAGCCGCTGGCGGGCGCCGGCCTCGTCGATCACGTCGATCGCCTTGTCCGGCAGCAGCCGGTCGGGTATGTGCTTCACCGACAGATCCACCGCCGCCTTCAGCGCCTCGTTGGTGTACGCCACATGATGGTGTTCCTCGAAGCGCGAGCGCAGCCCCTTGAGGATCTCGATGCTGTCGGCCACGGTGGGTTCGACCACGTCGATCTTCTGGAAGCGGCGGGCCAGCGCGCGATCCTTCTCGAACACGCCACGGTATTCCTGGAATGTGGTCGATCCGATGCAGCGCAACTCGCCCGACGCCAGCATCGGCTTGATCAGGTTCGACGCATCCATGGTGCCGCCGGAGGCCGAACCGGCACCGATGATGGTGTGAATCTCGTCGATGAACAGGATCGCGCCGGGCTGCTTCTTGAGCTGGCTGATCACGCCCTTCAGGCGCTTTTCGAAGTCGCCACGGTACTTGGTGCCGGCGACCAGCGCGCCCAGATCCAGCGACCAGATCGTGGCGCTCTCCAGCACCTCGGGCACCTCGTTGTCGACGATGCGCTTGGCCAGACCCTCGGCCAGCGCCGTCTTGCCGACACCGGCATCACCGACGTAAAGCGGATTGTTCTTGCGCCGACGGCACAGCACCTGGATCGTGCGCTCGATCTCGTCGGCGCGCCCGATCAGCGGATCGATCTTGCCTTCCAGCGCCAGTTCGTTGAGGTTGCTGGCGAACTCCTGCAGCGGGTTGCCCTTGCCCTCGCCACCCTCCTCGCCCTCGCGCTCATGGGGGGCAGTGGCGCCCGCAGCGGGCTCATCGCCGACCTTGGCGATACCATGCGAAATGTAATTGACCACGTCGAGACGGGTTATTTCCTGCTGATGCATGAAATACACCGCGTGCGAATCCTTCTCGCCGAAGATCGCCACCAGCACATTGGCACCGGTGACCTCTTTGCGGCCGGACGATTGCACGTGATAGACCGCACGCTGCAACACCCGCTGGAAACCCAGCGTCGGCTGGGTATCGCGTTCGTCGCCGGCCGGCAGCACCGGCACCGTCTCGGCGATGACGCGCTCCAGTTCACTGGTGAGGCGCGGCAGATCCACGCTGCAGGCGCGCAAGGCGCCAAGCGCTGACTGATTGTCGGTCAATGCCAGCAGCAGGTGCTCGACCGTCATGAATTCATGCCGGTGTTCGCGGGCCTGCTTGTAGCAATGGCCGATGGTGACTTCGAGATCCTTGCTGAACATCTGGATCGACTCCGTTTACATGGGGAGCGGCCTTGGACGCCGCAATGATCACAAAATGGGGTCGCTCAGAGCTTTTCCATAGTGCACAACAACGGATGCTGATGGGAGCGTGAATATTCGTTCACATGGGTCACCTTGGTTTCGGCTACCTCTCGCGTAAATACACCACACACCCCCTTGCCGCGGGTGTGCACATGCAGCATCACCTGTACCGCCTGCTCCTGGTCAAGGTTGAAGAAACCGCGCAATACCTCGACCACGAAATCCATCGGGGTAAAGTCATCATTCAGCAGCAGCACCTGGAACAGGGGCGGTCGGGCCACCTCGGGTTTGGCTGTTGCCAGCGCCAGTCCGCGGCCGCTGTCGTGCTCGTGTTCAGATTCATGGGCCATGGTTTGTCGGGTGTCTGTTTTCTGATACGAAGTATACGCCGGGAGGGATGCAACACCTGTGCGGCGACCAGCCCCTTAGGTAATGGCACAATGGGTCTTTTTCCAGTGCCATGCCGAGTCTCATGACCGATCCCGCCGCGTCCGCCGCCGTCTGGCGCCCCCATGTCACCGTGGCATGCGTGGTCGCTGACGGTGATCGCTACCTGATGGTCGAGGAAGAGGTCAGCGGGCGGCTCGCATGGAACCAGCCGGCCGGCCATCTGGACGATGGCGAAAGCCTGTTTGCCGCGGCCATGCGCGAAACCCTTGAGGAAACCGGTTGGGCGGTCGAATTGCAGCACCTCATCGGCGTGCACCAGTGGCGCAGCAGCGAGCATGGCGATGCCGTGATCCGCTTCAGCTTTGCCGCCCGTGCCGTGGCGCACGATGTCGCCCGCCCCCTGGACACCGGCATCCGCCGCGCCGTGTGGCTGACCCGCGGCGAGATTGCCGCGCTGGCCGATCGCTTGCGCAGCCCGCTGGTATTGCTGAGCATCGACGCCTGGCTGGCCGGCCAGCGCCTGCCGCTGGACAGCCTGTCCTGGTTGCCGGACCGCGCCGCGTGAAGGTCATGCTCGGCATCTCCGGGGGCGTCGACTCGTCAGTGGCTGCGCTGCTGCTGCTGCAGGCCGGCCATCAGGTCGAAGGCCTGTTCATGCAGAACTGGGAGGAGGACGAGCGCAACGGCCCTTGCACCACCGATGCCGATCGCAAGGATGCGGTGGCGGTCTGCGGACGACTAGGCATACCGTTCCATGCGCGCAATTTTGCCGCTGAATACTGGGATGGCGTGTTCGAGCATTTCCTGTCCGAATACCGCGCTGGCCGCACCCCGAACCCCGATGTGCTGTGCAACCGCGAAATCAAGTTCAAGACGTTTCTGGAGGAGGCACAGGCGCTCGGTGCCGAGAAGATCGCCACCGGGCACTATGCCCGCGTCGACTTCCACGAGGGCCGATATCGGTTGCTGCGGGCGCTGGATTCGAGCAAGGATCAGAGCTATTTCCTGCACGCGCTGGGTCAGCACCAACTGCGCGCCACATGGTTTCCGCTCGGCGAAATCGAAAAGACCAAGGTTCGAGAAATGGCACGTGCGGCGGCTCTGCCCACGCACGCCAAGAAGGACTCCACCGGCATCTGTTTCATCGGCGAACGCGATTTCCGCAGCTTTCTCGCGCAGTACATTCCTGCCCGTCCCGGTGAGATGCGCACGCCCGAGGGCGATCTGATCGGCGAGCATCAAGGCGTGATGTATTACACCTTGGGTCAGCGCAACGGATTGGGTATCGGCGGTCGTCACGGAGCCAGCGGCGAAGCCTGGTATGTGGTCGGCAAGGACGTGGCTGCCAATCTGCTCTACGTTGCCCAGGGCGGCGAAAACCACTGGCTGTATTCGCAGCGCCTGCGCACGGAAGCCCCGTCGTGGGTTGCCGGCACCGCCCCGGCCGTGGCGTTCCGCTGCACCGCCCGCACGCGTTATCGGCAGACTGACCAGGGCTGCACCGTCCGGGTTCTGGAGGACGGCCTTGAGGTACGCTTCGACGTGCCACAGCGCGCGGTTACCCCAGGTCAGTCCGCAGTGCTCTACGATGACGAAGTCTGCCTCGGCGGTGCGGTGATCAGCGCCACCGACGCCGCCTATGGTGGCCTGGGGCCTGCTTGTTCATCGTCCCCCATCTCGACACCTGTGCCAGGAGAGCCGCAACCCCGTGTTTGAATCTTTTGCGATGAACGAAGAGCGTGTGCTCGCCTTGGCCGGCTTGTATCAGGCCTGTGCACTGGCGCAGCAGCTGGCCAACGAAGGGCGCTGCGATGAAGGCGTGATGGAAGCCAGTGTGGCCAGCGTGTTTCGCATCGATGCGCCATCCGTGGTCGGGGTATACGGCGAGATATCCAATGTGCGGACCGGACTGCGCAACCTGATTGCCCAGCTCGACGAGAGTGACCGGGACATGGCCGTGACGCGCATGGCAGTGACCGTGATGCGGCTGGAACGCAGCCTGTCTGGCCGACCGGAACTGCTCGAACAGCTGCAGCAGGGCATCGTTGCAGCACAGCGCCAGGTCGTGCATTTCGGTCCGGATTCGGTCCAGGTCACCAGCCGGCTGGCCGAGTTGTATGCATCGACCCTGTCCACGCTGCGGCCGCGAGTGATGGTCAGCGGCAACCCGCAGCAGCTGCAGCAACCGGCGGTGGTGGAAAAGGTACGCGCCAATCTGCTTGCCGCCGTACGCTCGGCCGTGCTGTGGCGGCAGATCGGCGGTCGTCAATGGCAGCTGCTGTTGTATCGGCGCCAGTGCAGCATGCTGGCACGCGGCCTGCTGACTGGAGCCACGCTGGACCATCGCTGACCCGGCGCCGGTGGCAAACCGCTCGCTCACCATGCGCCGGGCCCGAAAAAGCAAACGGCGGGCAATGCCCGCCGTTTTCCGTCCCTGGGTAGAACTCCGTTGCGATAACCGGTTCAGACTGTCGACTGAATGGCCGCAGTATGCCGCGGCCATGTGACAGTTTGATTTAGAACTTGACCTCGCCCCAGATGCCGATTTCGTTGGTCTTGATGGTCTGCACGTGCGGCGGGATCGGCGCGCTGACCGACTTGTCCCCATCTTCGTGCTTCCACACCGCCGCCAGCTTGAAGCCCTTGGTGACCTGATATTCGACGCCGAAGTTGTAGTACGTGTCCTTGGCGCTGTGATCCAGCGTCTTGCTCAGCTTGGTGTTGTCGTAGCGGGCGAACAGGCTGATGTCATCGGCCACTGCCACGCTGCCCCAGACGGAATAGCCATCGGCCTTGTCGGTCAGCGGGCTGGTCACGTTGTTCCAGTTCTTGGCGGTGAAGTACTCGGCGCCGGCGCGGATCGTCTTGTCGGCGTAGGCCACCATGATGTCCTGGCGCTGCGCGGTGTTGACGGCACTCGCCGTCTGGAAATCCTGACCACGATGGCCGTTGTACGCGCCGACCGCAACAATCATGTTGTCCATCGGCTTGAAGCCGACGCGGCCCTCGACGTCCACGCCCTTGCTGCGGCTCGGGTTCTTGTAACCGTTGCCGTTGACCACCGACACCGCGTAGTCAAACATCTTGTTGGCGCCGATGTTGCCACCCAGGTGCATGCCCCAGTCAGCCGAATTGCCGTAATGCAGGCGATCGGTCACCGTGTTCTCGACATAGCGGAAACCGTAGTAGTTCTCGACAAACGGGATCCACGGCATGTCGGCCGAACCGATGCGAAGCACGGCGGCGTCATTGAACTTGCCCTGTACGTAGGCTTTCTTGACGAACAGATTGGTCGTCTTGTCGCTGCTGGAATAGTTGAAATCGGTGGTCAGGTTGGCCGACCAGATGTCGTTGAACTTGTGATCGACGCTGAAGTAGAAACGCTTCACGTCGGTACCGACGCCCGATGCATTGGTCTTGCCGGTATCGCTGTTCTTCTGGTCGATGCCGGTGACGTCGAAGTACATCTTGCCGGACAACTTGGTGTTGTTGATGGCCTTTTCCAGCGAGGCGATCGTCTTGCTGCTCGCCGCGGTCACATTGGTGGCCTTCTCTACGGCCTGACCCGTGCTGACATTGATGTCCGACTGGGCATCAGTGCGCTGTTCCAGCGAATCGACCTTGGCCTGCAGCTGGGCCAGCTGCGCCTTCAACAACTCGACTTCGCTGTTGACCGCCGGAGCCGGCGCCGTCGCCTGCGACTTGTGACTCTTGTGCTGTGCCGGGGCGGCGGCGACCGTGAAGCTGGTTACGCCGAGGCCGGCGGCAATCGCCACCGCAATCAATTTGGAACGCATGTCATTCTCCGCAATGGTGGTAGGAAACATCTCAACCGCCCCCTCGATCCGATGGCCGGCTAGCGATTAGTTAACAAGTTTGCCGGGACATCTTTACGGTTGGATGCATGTTTGATGACAAATTGAAGACAGCGCGACGATGCGCCCCGAGCCGGGGATGCTCTGATGACGTCGCGCGGCGTGAAGCGGCTGATATGCTTCGCAGATGGAAAAAACGAGCAACAGCACCGCGGTCCTGATGGCCGAGCGGTTTCGAGGCTTTCTGCCGGTGGTGGTCGATGTCGAAACTGGCGGTTTCGACGCCGAACACGATGCGTTGCTGGAAATCGCGGCGGTGCCGTTGCGTATGGATGCGGAGGGCTTTTTGCGACTGCAGCCCACGGTATCGACGCACGTGGAGCCCTTTCCCGGCGCCAACCTGGATCCACGCTCGCTGGAGATCACCGGAATCGATCCTTACAATCCGCTGCGTGGAGCACTCAGCGAACGACTGGCCCTGGACCACATCTTCAAGACGGTGCGCGAGGCTGTTCGTGACAACGGCTGCCAGCGCGCGATCCTGGTTGGCCACAACGCCGCTTTCGATCTGGGCTTTCTCAACCAGGCGGTGCGCCGCTGCGCGCATAAACGCAATCCATTCCATCCCTTCAGCTGTTTCGATACGGTCAGTATGGGCGGGCTTGCCTACGGCCAGACAGTGCTGAGCAAGGCGGTGCTGGCGGCCGGCCACACGTTTGACAGTCGCGAGGCTCATTCCGCCGTGTATGACGCCGAACGTACCGCCGAATTGTTTTGCCAGGTGGTCAACCGCTGGCGCCAGTTGGAGCTCCTCGAACAGTCCCATAGCGCTCAGGATGTGGCGTGAAGTGCGCTGTTCAACGGATTTGACGAGCTGACTTGCAGCGACCTGCGCCGGGTTTTCGGCACCGCTCGTCGGTGACTGTCATCTTCCTGCAACATTCATCTAATCTCATTGCAACATGAAGCGCTTGTAATGTCGGGGCAAATCCGACTTTCCGCAAAGGAGCTACCGTGTTGACCTTCAAGAAATCTCCGTCACGACTCGCCGCCGTTGCCGCTATCGCCGTGGCATCGACTTTCGGCATGTCTGCACATGCCACCGATATCACCGGCGCCGGTTCCAGCTTTGTCTACCCGGTGTTGACCAAGTGGTCCGCTGCCTATGCCGAGAAGACCGGCAATCATCTCAATTATCAGTCGGTCGGCTCCGGTGCCGGCATCGCGCAGATCAAGGCGAGCACGATCGATTTTGGTGCCTCCGACGCACCGCTCAGCTCGGCTGACCTGCAGAAGTACGGCCTCGGCCAGTTCCCGCTGGTTGTCGGCGGCATCGTTCCGGTGGTCAACATTCCCGGCGTGAAGGCTGACCAGATCAAGCTTGACGGTACCACCCTGGCCGACATTTTTCTCGGCAAGATCACCAACTGGAACGACCCGAAGATCACCGCGCTCAATGCAGGCATCGCCCTGCCGGCCGGGAAGATCACCGTGGTGCATCGTTCGGATGGTTCGGGCACCACCTACAACTTCACCAACTACCTGTCCAAGGTCAACCAGGATTGGGCAACCAAGGTGAAGTTCGGTACCGCCGTTGAGTGGCCGGCCGGCGTGGGTGGCAAGGGTAATGAAGGCGTGTCGCAGTACGTCAAGCAGATCAAGGGTTCGATCGGCTATGTCGAGTACGCCTATGCGCTGCAGAACAAGATCAGCTGGGTGGACATGAAGAACGCCACCGGCAACGTCATCAAGCCGAGTGCCGTCGCATTTGCCGCAGCTGCCGCCACCGCGGACTGGGCCAACGCCAAGGACTTCAACCTGATCATGACCAACGCTCCGGGCGCCACCGCCTGGCCGATCACTGCCACCACGTGGGCGATCATGTACAAGAAGCCGAAGAATGCCGTGAACACCAAGGCAGCCTTCGATTTCTTCAAGTGGTCGTTCGAGAATGGTCAGAGTCAGGCCGCCTCGCTGGATTACGTGGCACTGCCGCCGTCGCTGGTGAAGCAGATCGAGGGGTACTGGGCTTCCGAGTTCAAGCATTGATTGATTTGCGGCGATCCGCCTGGCGAATCGCCGCAACCGGCACGGATGCCAACGATCAAACTGCCGCCCCATGACCCTGGGGCGGCTTTTTGTTGGAAGAGTCCGGTAAAATTCATCCCCCAGAGCCTCCATCGAGGATTGCACGCCCCATGTCCAGCCAGCCAGGAGCCATTGTGGCTCCACTCGCCGCGGATCAGCGCAGCCGCCGTGACGCACGGCACGACCGCCAGTTCCGCTGGCTGCTGAAGATCTGCGCGCTGCTGGTGCTGGCCTCTCTGGTCGGCGCCGCCGGTGCCACCCTGTGGGGCGGACGCAGCGCGTTCGCCAGCTTTGGCTGGCACTTCCTCGTCAGCTCGACATGGGATCCCGGCAATGATGTCTATGGTGCTCTGGTTCCGGTCTACGGCACCATCGTGACCTCATTTCTCGCCGTAATGCTGGCGGTGCCAATCAGTTTCGGCATCGCGCTCTATCTCTCCGAGGTTGCCCCGCGCTGGCTGCGCACACCAGTCTCCTCTGCCATCGAACTGCTGGCCGGTATCCCCTCGATCATCTATGGCATGTGGGGCCTGTTCATTTTTGCGCCGTTCTTTTCCGCGCACATCAAGCCGTGGCTCACCAACTATCTTGGCGACTCGCCCGATGACGGAAAGCTCTCGTGGGTGGCACAGCATGTGCCGTTCATCGGCAAACTGTTCGGCAGCAGCTACCCATTTGGCGCCAGCATACTCACGGCGGGCATCGTGCTGGCGATCATGATCACCCCGTTCATTTCCTCCGTGATGCGTGAAGTGTTCCAGACCGTGCCGACTCGACTGAAAGAGTCAGCCTATGCGCTGGGCTCCAGCACCTGGGAAGTGTCGTGGGATATCGTCGTGCCGTATACCCGCTCGGCGGTGATCGGCGGCATTCTGCTGGGCTTGGGCCGCGCACTCGGTGAGACGATGGCGGTGACGTTCGTGCTGGGCAATGCGATGCAACTGTCACCTTCCCTGCTTGATCCGGGTTCCTCAATCGCATCGACCATCGCCAACCAGTTCAGTGAAGCGGTCGGCCTGCAGAAATCCACCCTCATGGCACTGGCTTTCCTGTTGTTCGTCATCACGTTCATCGTGCTGTTGATCGCACGGCTGATGCTGCGTCAACTGGCCCGCAAGGAAGGCACCTGATGGGCGCCCTGTATCTGCGACGCCGCATCACCAACTGGTTGGCGCTGGGCCTGAGCATGCTGGCCACCCTGATCGGCTTGGGATTTCTCGGATGGATCCTTTGGGACACGCTGATGCGCGGCATCAGCGCGCTCAACTTGAGGCTCTTCAGCACCATCACTGCCTACGGCAATGAAGGCGGCTTGGCCAATGCGATGGTCGGCAGCCTGATCATCGATCTCCTGGGCATCGCGATCGCCACCCCGATCGGCGTGCTGGCCGGCACCTGGTTGGCCGAATATGCCCACCACACCAAACTGGGGGAGACGATCCGTTTCTTCAACGACATCCTGCTGTCGGCGCCATCGATCGTGATGGGCCTGTTCGTCTACACCATCATCGTATTGCCGAGCACCGCGCTGACCCATGGCAATACCACGTTTTCCGGCTTTGCCGGTGGCGTGGCTCTGGCGCTTATCGCACTACCGGTCATCGTGCGCACCACTGACGAGATGCTGCGGCTGGTACCGTCAACCCTGCGTGAGGCGGCACTGTCGCTGGGTGTGCCGCAGTGGAAGCTGACCACGCAGATCCTGATTCGCGCCGCGCGCTCGGGCATCGTCACCGGTGTGCTGCTGGCACTGGCACGCATCAGCGGCGAGACTGCACCGCTTCTGTTCACCGCTTTCGGCAACAATTTCATGACGCTCAACCCGATGGAAAAGATGGCCAGCCTGCCGCAGATCATCTACCAGTACGCCAACGATCCGGGTGACAAAATGCACGCCCTGGCATGGGCCGGTGCGTTCGTGCTCACCATGTTCGTGCTGCTGCTCAGCCTCGCTTCCCGCCTGATCCTCTCCCGCAACAAGGTGTCCCATGACTGAGCGTGCCGTCGCCGCCCTCAATCCGCAGCCTGCGGACACATCCGTAGCGATCGCGCCAACCAAGCTGAAGGTGCGCGACCTGTATTTCTACTACAACGGATTCCAGGCGCTGAATGGCATCAGCATGGACATACCGGAGAAGAAGGTGACCGCGATCATCGGGCCCTCCGGCTGCGGCAAGTCGACCCTGCTTCGTATCTTCAACCGCATCTACGCGATCTACCCCAAGCAGGAGGCAAAGGGCGAGATCGTCCTCGACGGCGAGAACATTCTCGACCCCGGCTATTCGATGAATCGCCTGCGCGGAAAGATCGGCATGGTGTTCCAGAAGCCGGTGCCGTTCCCGATGCCGATCTTCGAGAATGTTGCCTACGGCATCCGCCATCACGAAAAGCTGTCCCGACCGGACATGGCCATCCGGGTGGAACAGGCACTGCGCAGTGCAGCGCTGTGGGACGAAGTGAAGGACAAACTCAAGCAGAATGCGCTCGGACTGTCCGGTGGTCAGCAGCAACGGTTGTGCATTGCCCGTGCGATCGCTCTGAAACCCGAGGTACTGCTGCTGGATGAACCGACATCGGCGCTTGATCCGATTGCAACCAGCCGCATCGAGCAACTGGTAGCGGAACTCACCAGCGAATATACGATCGTCATGGTCACGCACAACATGCAGCAGGCAGCACGCTGCTCCGACCTGACTGCATTCATGTACCTGGGCGAGTTGATCGAGTTCGACGAGACCGAGAAGATATTCACCAGCCCGAGCAAGAAACAGACCGAGGACTACATTACCGGTCGTTTTGGTTGATCCGTTCCTTCTCCGTTGCATCCGGTGAGAGGGCGAGGCAAAGGGCAACACCGCCCCACACTGCCTATTTCAAGAGAGAGAGCACGATATGAACGGCACCAGCAAGGAACATATCATCAAGAGCTATGACAGCGAGCTGGCGCGCTTGACTGGCGAAATCGTGCGCATGGGCGAACTTTCGGTCAGTCAGCTGGAAGCCGCGCTCGACGTAGTCGAACGCCGTGACGAGCGCGCTGCCCGACGCGTCGTCGATAATGACGACGCGATCGACCAGCTGGAACAGGAGATCAGCCACGACGTGGTCCGTCTGCTCGCGCTGCGGGCGCCGATGGCTGGCGACCTGCGCAATGTGTTTGCTGCCTTGCGCATCGCCGCCGACATTGAACGCATCGGGGACTATGCCGCCAATGTAGCCAAGCGCTCGATCCCGCTATCGATGGTGGCACCTGTCGCGCCGACCAAAGGTCTCGACCACCTTGCCGAACTGGCCGCAGACGAGGTCCGCGAGGTGCTGAAGGCCTATCACGAACAGGACGCCGAACGTGCCTACCAGGTATGGAAGGACGACGCCGAACTGGATGAGGCCTACACCGGCTATTTCCGCCAGCTTCTCACCTACATGATGGAAGATCCGCGCAACATCACCCCGTGCACCCACCTGCTGTTCATGGCCAAGAACATCGAACGAATCGGCGACCACGCCACCAACATCGCCGAAAGCGTGTGGTACCAGGTGCATGGCCAGCCATTGAACAAGCAGCGCCCCAATCGTGACCTCACCTCAAGTCCTGAACTGGGCAATCTCGGCGACAAGCCGTAACGCAGCGTCGGGCCAGCCCCTGCCGCGCGCCGGAAGCCGGGCGCAACGCGCAGCACGATCAGGTGCCCGAAGCGGGGATCACCCCGTCACCACAGCGGCAGCTTGTGCCCTTCGCCCCGCGCGCGACGGCGAACCGTCGCGCTGTGGGCGATGCCGTAGACGCCTATCACGACCCAGGCCACCTGCATCAGGAATGCCGGCCAGTTGACCGGCCCGATGCCGAAGATCAGCGAGATCATCACCCCGACCGCACCCAGCACGTTCATCAGCTGATACAGCAGGCCGTTGCCGCGCAATCGGTGCTGCTGCAGCAGCAGATAGGCCAGCAGCACGAAAGCCACGCCGATGTAGCCGGTCCAGTCGTACCAGTAGAGATTCATCGTCTGGCGCTCCTCTGACGCAGTGCCTCGAACAGTATGATGCCGGTGGCGACGGAGACATTGAGGCTTTCCATCGTCCCGGGCATCGGGATCTTTGCCACGAAATCGCACAGCTCCCGGGTCAAGCGGCGCATGCCCTCGCCCTCCCCGCCCAGCACCAGCGCCACCGGTCCCTTCAAGTCGACCTCGTAAACCGAGGTCTCGGTGGCTCCGTCCAGCCCGGTGATCCACACGCCGGCATCCTTCAGCTCGCGCAGCGTGCGGGCCAGGTTGGTCACCGCGATCAGCGGTACCCGGTCGGCACCGCCGGCCGAGGCGCGGCGCACCACCGGCGTCAGCCCGACCGCGCGATCCTTCGGCACGATCACCGCAGTGACCTTGGCCGCCGCCGCACTGCGCAGGCAGGCACCGAGGTTGTGCGGATCGGTGACCCCGTCGAGCACCAGCACCAAGGTGTTGCTGCCATCGCGTGCCATCAGGCCAGCCAGGTCGTTCTCGTGCACCAGCGGCGGCGCCTCATACAGGGCCGCTACACCCTGATGCCGGGCCTCACCGGCCAGCTTGTCCAGCTGTTCACGCGGTCGCAGCTGCACCGGAATCTTCAGCGCCTTTGCCCTGTCCGCCAGCTCCTGCACGCGCGCGTTGCGCTGACCCTGTTCGACCACCACTTCACGCACGCGCTCGGCGTCGTTGCTCAACGCACCTTCGACCGGGTTGATCCCGACGATCCAGCTCTCACTCATGACTTGCCTTTCGGTTTCGGTTTGCGTCGAGGATTCTTCTTCGGCGCCGGCGCCGATCCAGCGGGAGCCGGCGCACGCTTGCCGGAGCCTGCGGAATCCTTGCGCGGGCGACGAGCCTGCGATTGTCCGGATTTGCCGGCCGCCGGCGCCTGCCCCGAGCGCTGTTCGCTTCCGCGCCTGGCACCGGGAGTACGCGCACGGGGCGGCGGATTATCGCTCAATGCGGCTTTCCGCAGGGGCTCCACGGCAGGTTCGACGACTGCCGGCTCCTTGCGACTGAAGGCGCGACCGATCGCCTGGGCCGCGCGACCCAACATGCCTTGCTGTCGGGAAACGGCAGCGGGCTTCTTCGGCAGCGAGTAACGCTCGCCATTGGCGGCGTAGTCGTACTTCGCCGCCCCGGTGGACGGGGTCACCTTGTTGCGCGACGGGACCATCCGCAAGTCGATCTTGCGATCCTCCAGGCTGGCGCGCAGTACCTGCACCCGCACATGGTCACCGAGCCGGAACTGGGTGCCGGTGCGCTCGCCTTTCAGCAGTTTGCGCACCGCATCGAAATGGTAATAGTCGTTGGCCAACTGGCTGATGTGCACCAGTCCCGACACCCGGGACTCGTCCAGCTCAACGAACAGGCCGAACGAGGTCACTCCGGCGACGGTACCGTCGAATTCGCTGCCGACATGCTTGGACATCCATGCGCACTTGAAGCGCTCGTCGACGTCGCGCTCGGCCTCCTCGGCACGCCGCTCGCGTTGCGAGCAATGCACCGCCATGCTGGCCATCTCACCGGGGCTGTAGCTGTAGCCCTCGGGCTTGCCGCCAGTCAACGCGTAGCGGATTGCACGGTGCACCAGCAAATCCGGATAGCGGCGGATCGGCGAGGTGAAATGCGCATAGGCCAGCAGTGACAGTCCGAAATGACCCCGATTGTCCGGCTGATAGGCCGCCATGCTCTGCGAGCGCAGCAGCACCGACTGGATCAGGCCGCGCTCGGGTCGGTCATGCACCATCCGCAGCACGTCGGAATAATCGCCGGGCGTGACCTCGGCCACCGGTGGCATGCTCAGCTTGAACTCGCGCAGGAACTGCTGCAGGTCCTCGTATTTCTCCGCCGGCGGCGGCTCGTGCGCGCGGAACAGCGCGGGAACCTTCTTCTTCTCCAGGAACAACGCTGCCTGCACGTTGGCGGCGATCATGCATTCCTCGATCAGCTTGTGCGCATCGTTGCGCTCGGTGGCGCCCATCGACTCCACGCCGCCGGTCTGGTCGAGCCGGAACTTCACCTCCGGCGTCTCGAAGTCGATCGCGCCGCGGTGCTTGCGTTGCTGCGCCATCGCCTTGTACAGCGCATGCAGATTTTCCAGCTGCGGCAGCACATCGGCCACTTCGTGGCGGGCATCGGCGTCGTTCAAGCCGACCACCTGCCATACCTTGTCGTAGGTGAGCCGCGCGTGCGAGCGCATCACCGCATCGTAAAACTTCGCCTTGGTCACCGCGCCATCGGCATCCACCAGCATGTCGCAGACCATGCACAGCCGCTCGACCTTGGGCATCAGCGAACAGATGCCGTTGGACAGTGTCTCCGGCAGCATCGGCACCACGAAGCCCGGAAAATAGGTCGAGGTGCTTCGCTCATAGGCTTCGCGATCGAGTGCGTTGCCGACCTGCACATAATGCGACACGTCGGCGATCGCCACGATCAGCCGCCAGCCGCCGCTGCGCTTCGGCTCGGCATACACGGCATCGTCGAAATCGCGGGCGTCGGCGCCATCGATCGTCACCAGTGGCAACGAGCGGATATCGACCCGCCCCTCGCGCTCGACAGCGGTCACCACGGCCTCGACCTGGGCCGCATCGCCCAGCACCTGGGACGGCCATTCGTTCGGCAGGTCGTGGCTGGCGATCGCCATCTCCACCACCAGCGAGGGTTCCAGGCGTTCGCCCAACACGGCGCGGATCGCGCCCAGCGGGCCACGATGCTGGGTCGGCGGATCGGTGATCTCAATCACCACGATCTGCCCCGCGCGCGCACCATTCTCCTGGCCCGGTGGAATCAGGATGTCCTGATTCATGCGTCGGTCGTCCGGCGCCACCACGGTCACGCCATTCTCGACCACCACCCGACCGACCAGCCGCGACGAACGCCGCTGGAGCACTTCGGCGATGGCACCCTGCCGGCGACCACGGCGGTCGATGCCGACCACGCTGGCCAGCACCCGATCACCATGCATCACCGTGCGCATCTGCTGCGGCGACAGGTACAGATCGTCGCCGCCTTCATCCGGGCGCAGAAAACCGTAGCCTTCGGCATTGGCCAGCACTGCGCCGGCAATCAGGTCGAGTTTCTGGGTCGGCGCATAGCCGCCGCGGCGCCCCAGCAGCAGCTGGCCATCGCGCACCATCGCCGCCAGCCGCTTGCGCAGTGCGTCGAGGTCGGTTTCGTCATGGATCTCCAGCACCTCGGCAATGCGCGCCTCGGTCAGCAGCTCGCCGCGCTCCTCGAGCAGGCCGAGAATCGCCTCGCGGCTGGGAATCGGGCGCTCATAGCGCTGCGCTTCGCGCTCGGCATGGGGATCACGTGCGGCGCCTGCGGCAGCCTTGTTGCGTGAACCGCCAGCGCTGGCAGATCTCGGCTTGCGACTCGGAGATTTCGTCGCGTCCTTGGCCGGGTGGGAGTCCCGGCCCTTGCCGGATGAAGGGGGAGTTTTTCTGGTCACTAAGTATCCTTGTGGTGTGTACGGCGCGGAGGATGACACGACGCGCGAATGAATATGGAAAAGAGTTGACAATCCAGCGACAGATGCCTACATTACGCGGCTCACGCAGCTCGCAGAGCGACGTGACACCTGCCCAGGTGGCGGAATTGGTAGACGCACTAGCTTCAGGTGCTAGCGGGGGAAACTTCGTGGAGGTTCGAGTCCTCTTCTGGGCACCAATTGTAAACGAAGGCCGCCTGACAAGGCGGCTTTCGTCTTTTCCGGGTTGGGCCAAAGTCAGGAAGGCTGGCTGACAAGGCGGCTTTCGTCATTTTGCGATTGGCCGCGGTTGCGCCTCGCCGCATGGAGTTCTGGGCATGTCCATCCCTCACGATCCCGGCAGCCCCCCCACGGACCTGCACCGGTGCCGCCACTGGACCTTCGACATGGACGGCACGCTCACTGTGGCCGCGCATGACTTCGCCGCCATCCGCCGCGCGCTGGCGATTCGTGACGACGAGGACATCCTCGCGCACATCGCCGCCCTGCCCGCCAACGAAGCCGCCGCCAAGCGCGCCTGGCTGCTTGAGCACGAGCGCGAGCTGGCGCATGCGTCCATGCCGGCACCGGGTGCGGTGGAACTGGTGCGCGAACTGGCCCGGCGCGGATGCCGACTGGGTCTGCTCACGCGCAACCTGCGCGAGCTGGCACTGGTGACCCTGCAGACCATTGGCCTGGCCGACTGCTTCGATCCCGACGATGTGCTCGGTCGTGAGGACACAGCCCCCAAACCGGATCCGGCCGGACTGCTGCATCTGGCCTCGCGCTGGGACACCTGCGCCGATCGCCTCGCCATGGTTGGCGACTATGCCTACGACCTCGCCTGTGCCCGCGCCGCCGGCGCCACCGCCGTGCTGGTGAACCTGCCCGGCGACCCGTGGCCGGAACTCACTGACTGGCGCTTCGACGACTGCCACGGGCTGCGCGCCGCACTTGGCTGAGCGCTCCGTCAGGCCACTGCATGCGGCGGCCTCTTCAGTTCGATCATGTTGCCTTGCGGGTCATGCAGGTAGATCGACGGACCTTCGCCCTGCGCGCCATAGCGCAAACCCGGTTCGCCCACGCGCACGCCATGCGCATTCAGGTACGCCAGGATCACTGCCTCGTCGTAGTCGACCACGGTCAGGCACAGATGATCCATGTTGTGCCCCGTCGATCCTGGCGCAGCGCCACCCCGGCAACCGAGCTTGCCATCCACGCTGACCAGATCGATCAGCGACTCGCCAGCGCGCAGCTGGACCAGCCCGATTTCGTCCTGGCGACGTTCGACATGGCAGCCGAGTACATCGCAATAGAATTGCTGCATGCCATCGATGTCGATCGCGCGCAGTACCACATGATCGATGCGACCGAGCTGAATCATCCGCCACCTCACGCTTGCCGCGTCGGCTCAGGATAGCGCCACGCGCATGACGTGGACGTGTGGCTTGATTGCGCCAATTTCCAGTTCAAGGCAGCGTTGTTCGAATTCGTCCGGCGGCATCGGT
>JAPHUU010000059.1 GCA_026193555.1 Rhodanobacter sp. | reverse complement strand
GGCGAAGCTGCGGGTATTTCCTGCGGACACCGCCATGGGCGACATGCCTCCGTTCCATCTCGCCTTTCCGGTCACTTCACTGGCCCGTGCCCGCGCGTTCTATGGCGGGTTGCTGGGCTGCCCCGAGGGGCGTTCGAGCGACGACTGGGTGGATTTCGACTTCCATGGCCACCAGATCGTGGCCCACCTTGCACCGGAAGAGGCGCGCGCGGTCGTCGCGCACGATGTCGACGGCGACGCGGTGCCGGTGCGCCACTTCGGTCTGGTGCTGGCGATGGACGCCTGGCAGGCGCTGGCCGACCGCTTGCGGGCCGCCGGCACACGTTTCGTGGTGGAGCCGCATGTCCGTTTCAAGGGGCTGCCCGGCGAACAGGCCACCATGTTCCTGCTGGATCCCTGCGGCAACGCGCTGGAGTTCAAGGCCTTCGCCGATCGCTCGAAGCTGTTTGCGAAGTAGCGCACCGACCCGATGGAAGCCGAAGATCTGCAGCGACTGGTGAGCACGCGCATGCCATATGGCAAGTACCAGGGGCGGGTGATCGCCGACCTGCCGGGCGCGTATCTGGCCTGGTTTGCCCGCAAGGGCTTTCCACCGGACCCATTGGGTCGGCTGCTGGCACTGATGCTGGAGCTCGATCACAACGGGCTGTCGTCGCTGCTGGACCCGTTGCGGCAGCGCTGACGTTTCGAGTGACAGCCCTGGCGCTGACAGCCACCCGCCGGGGGATACCCGGTTTGCGCGTATGCTGCACTGGCTTCCCGACCAGGCATCGACTTGTCTGCGCTACCGCACCAGCGGTCGGGAGGCGGATTTTCGCTGTCTGGCCGAGTCCGGCGTGCGCGCGCCGGGCGACTTCGTTCCTGCGCGCATCATCCGGCCGCTCGATGCACACCCGCCACCACGAATTCGACCCGGCATCGCGCGCGATCGCGGCAGATGGCTGGTGCGTACTGCCGACCCTGATGACCGCGCGGCAGACGCACGACCTCGCCGGCGAATGTTCGACCATGCACGACGAACAGTTGCTCACGTCCGCCCATGTCGGCCGCGACCGCGACCACAGCGCGCTGCGTGGTGACCGGACGTGCTGGTTCGAGCCACTGGCGTTGAGCGCACCCCAGGGTGCGTTCGCCGGGCGCATCGAACAATTGCGGATCGGGCTCAACCGGGCACTGATGCTCGGGCTGGTCGACAGCGAATCGCACTATGCGATGTATCCGCCCGGTGCCGGCTACGCGCGCCACCTCGACCGACTGCGTCACAGCGACGCCCGCGTGTTGTCGGCGGTGTTCTACCTCAATGACGCATGGCAGGAGTCCGACGGCGGTGCGCTGCGATTGCACCTCGCCGATGGCTCATACCGCGATGTCTATCCGCATGCCGGTACCCTGCTGCTGTTTCTCTCGGCCCAGTTCGAACACGAAGTGCTGCCGGCCACGCGCCAGCGCATGAGCATCGCCTGCTGGATGCGTCAGCGGGATATCGGTTGAGCGCATCCGGTGCAGCCGGCACGCTCAGTGCGCGTCGGCCACCGCATTGAAGCGCGCCGCGATGTAGTCGTCGCTGTAACTGGTCATGTCGTAACCGCGGATGAAACCGCAGTGACCGCCGAAAGGGGCGATATCCAGCTCCACATTCGGCGGCAACTGCAGTTTCTCGAACGCATCGATCGGAATCACCGGATCATCGCGCGCAGTGAGGATGGTGGCCGGGATCTGCATCGCCTGCAGCGCGTCGCCCGCCACCGAATAGCCGTCCAGATACTGCTGCAGGGACTGGAAGTCGGTATGCCGCAACACCATTGCCTCGGTCAGTCCGCGCATGTTCTGCTTCAGCTCGGACATCTCGAAATACTGATGCTGCGGAAACGCCCGCTGCTTGGCCAGCAGCGAGTGACGCCACTTGCGCATGAAGTACGCCTGGTAGATCCATGGCGCCGTTTCCTCGAGCGCGAACAGGCCCTCGCCCGGGTCGATGATCGGGCATACCGCCAGCACGTAGCTCAACGGAATGCCGACGCGCGAAGTCTGCATCGCCGCCCGCAACGCGAAGTTGCCGCCCAGCGAGAAGCCGGTCAGCGCGATCGGGCGGGCCGGCCAGCGCTGCGCGATGTCGCCCAGCGCATGCACCACTTCGTCAATGCGACAGGAGTGGAACAGCGCCTCGTTAAGCGGATAGCTGTCGCCGTGGTCGCGGAAATTCAGCCGGAAGATGTCCCAGCCATCGGCGAGCAGCCGGCTGCCGGTCTGCAGCACATAGGTGGAATCGACACTGCCCTCCCAGCCATGGAACAGCACCGCCAGACCGCGCGGCTGCAGCCGCACGTTCTGCACCGTGTAGGCACCGGTAAGGCGCACGCCACCGCCGCCGTCGACCACCACCGCCTCGGCGCCCTGCAGCACCGACCGGGCCGCACGCGGCAGCAGCCAGCGGCGCACGCCGCTGGACGACAACATGGTCTGGACATGGCCGCTGCGCAGTGGCCAGGGCGGACGGAAGTCCTTTCCGTGCGGCAGGTTCATGCCGTGCGATCTTCCAACGCGGCTGCGATGCGTTCGCGCGACAGCTCGGCCATGCGCCGCCGCGCATCCGGGCTTGCCGGCACCGGCAGGAGGAAATGCACCTCGGCATCCATCGGCGCCCCACCGAGCAGGCGCACCAGGTTGGCCATGAAGCCTTCGTCCTCGCGGAAGCCGGCGTCGATGACCCGGCGCCCGGCGCGGGCGAAGCGCAGCGCCACCGGCTGCACCGGCACCTCGGCATCCAGCGCGGCCTGGAATATCCGCGCATGAAACACCTTGAGCACGCCGTTGTAACCGGTGCCGCCCTCGGGGAACACGCCGACCGAACGACCGCCGCGCAGCCGCTCGACCATCGCCTGCATCACGTTTGACAGTGAATGGTTGCTGCCGCGACGGTGAAAGATCGTGCCCCCGGCCCCGGCCATCCATCCCACCAGTGGCCAGCTGGCAATCTCCGACTTGGCGACGAAACACGCGGCACGCTGACTGTGCAGCAGGGCGATGTCGATCCACGAGGTGTGGTTGGCGACAAACAACACCGAATCCGGCAATGGCTGGCCCAGCCGCACCGAGCGCAGACCGAACACCCTCAGCAAGTTGCGCGACCACCAGCGGATCAACCGGTGGGCAAACGGTTCCTTGCCCTCCTGCATCACTTCCTGCCGGTTCCAGCTGAGGATCAGCAGGCTGAACAGGATGCCCAGCACGATCATCAGCAGCAGCTGCGGCACACGCCACAGGTAGCGCAGCGGGCGCAGCAGATCCTGGCGGGAGGCGGCAATTGTGGTGTCTATGCTCATCAGCTCACTAGTTTAGCGGCAGTCGGCCAGTCAGCGCTCTAGCTGCCGCAGCGGCAACGATGGCGAACGCTTCACCGTGCGCAGCACGAAGCTGGAATTGACATCGGCGACGCCCGCGGCGTTCAACAGGTGGTCGAGCAGGAAACGCGAGAAATCCTTCAGATCGGTCACGTAGATGTGCAGCAGATAGTCCATGTCACCGGTCAGCGCATGGCAGGCGACCACTTCGCTCCAGCTGTTGACCTGTGCGACGAAACGCTCGATCGCCTCGCTCTCGTGCTTGACCAGCTGTACCCGCACGAACGCCTGCAGGCCCAGACCCACGGCCTGGGGGTCGATCTGCGCCGCATAGCCGCTGATGACCCGGTCTGCCTCCAGCCGCTGCAGGCGGCGCAGGCAGGCTGAGGGTGACAGATTGACCCGCTCGGCCAGCTCGGCATTGGTGATCCGACCTTCGCCCTGCAGGATGGCCAGCAGGCGCAGATCGGTACGATCCAGAGGGGTCATGGACAAGATACCTGCGATTTGTCTGTACTTGAGGCAAGAATGATGCACGAAGCTGGCTGAACCGGACAATAAAACAAGCTTCGTGCGCATCATTGGCCGTAAGCTTTCACCGTTTAGTCAATTGCCACCCGGAGTACGTCATGGACACCCCCCGCAAGGTCGAACATCGGCAAACTGATCGTGGCTATGTGCCGGTGTATGCCACCGGCGTGGTCGAGCAGCCGTGGGCCAGCTACAGCCCAACCGACCATCAGGTATGGGACACCCTGTACGCGCGCCAGCGCGAGATGCTGCCCGGCCGCGCCTGCAAGGAATTCCTCGCCGGGGTGGAGCGCTTCGGCCTCGGCGACGGCGGCATCCCGAAGTTCAGCGAGCTCAACAAGGTGCTGACGAAAGCCACCGGCTGGGAAGTGGTCGCGGTGGAAGGCCTGCTGCCGGACGAGGTGTTTTTCGATCACCTTGCCAACCGGCGCTTTCCGGTCAGCTGGTGGATCAGGAAGCCCGACCAGCTCGACTACCTCAGCGAGCCGGATCTGTTCCACGACCTGTTCGGCCACGTGCCACTGCTGTTGAACCCGGTGTTCGCCGACTACATGCAGGCTTACGGTCGTGGCGGCATGAAGGCATTTGCGATTGGCCCCGACGCGCTGATGAACCTGACCCGGCTGTACTGGTACACGGTGGAGTTCGGCCTGATCAACACCGACGAGGGCCTGCGTATCTACGGCGCCGGCATCGTCAGCTCCAAGGGTGAGTCGATCTACTCGCTCGATTCACCGTCGCCGAACCGCATCGGCTTCGACCTCGAGCGGGTGATGAGTACGCGCTACCGCATCGACACCTACCAGCAGACCTATTTCGTGATCAACGACTTCGAGCAGTTGTTCGAGGCCACCCGTCCCGACTTCACGCCGCTGTACGTCCGACTGGCACAGCGCCCGACCCATGCGGCCGGCGACGTACTGGAAAGTGATCGCGTGTTCACCCGCGGCAGCCGTGAGGGCTGGGCGACCGGCGCGGATACCTGAGCGGCCGTCCGCCGGCAGGACGGCCCGGCCAAGGTCATTCGCGCAACGTGTGGCTGTCGCCGGCTTCCAGCTCGAGTCCATAGACCCGTTTCAGATCCCCGATCTTCTTCAGCGTGTCGGCCGAGAACGGCGGCTTGTTTTCGAGAGCGTGCAGGGCGATGCCTTCAAGCAGGTCGCCCAGCGACAGATCCAGCGACTCGGCCAAGCCCTTGAGCACTTTGAGCAGGCGTTTCTCCAGACGCACGCCGGTCTGCACGCGTTCCACACGAGGCTGACGGGCAGAGGTCTCGGGTTCTCTTGTGGGCATCGTTGTCGGCCTTGAGGCGGTAGTTCAGGAGTATAGGGGTTGCTGGTGTTCTGGTATACAGGTACATTGGTACCACATCATCGGATAAACCCTCATGCTCCCAAGACACGCGGCGGCGCCAGCCGCACTTCTCCTGATCGTCTGTGCGTCCGCCGCGGCCGCCAGCCCGCTGTCCCGGACCCGCCGTTTTCATCTCGACGCCACTTGCCAACGGATCCTGCCCCTGTTGACCGCGCGTGGGGAAGAGCAATGGGCGCAAGGATGGCACCCCGAGCTGTTGAGTGGAGACCGTGGCCGCGGCAGTGTCTTTCGTACGCGCCGGCATGACGGCCACGAGACCGTATGGATCGTCACGGACGACGAACCGGCTGCTGGCCGAATCAGTTACGCGCGTCTGGCCGGGGGCTCGAACATGGGGCTGGTCGATGTGCGCTGTTCGGGCGACGGTGAAGGCAGCACCGTGC
Source organism: Rhodanobacter sp. (assembly GCA_026193555.1). GTDB lineage: Bacteria > Pseudomonadota > Gammaproteobacteria > Xanthomonadales > Rhodanobacteraceae > Rhodanobacter. The sequence continues at coordinate 10,987 of JAPHUU010000059.1, read as the reverse complement.
AAGTGAGCTACACGCTCACCGGCCTGAACCCGGAGGGCCGCGCATACGCCTCCGAATTTCTGGCCGATGCCCGCTACGGCGCGATGATGGCCGAGTGGAAGCAGGCTTTGACGGCCGCGCTGGCCCGCGGCGGCGGATAGGTACCTGCTGCGCCGCGGCAACCAGCGCCAGCCGTGCCATACCCCGCTCTCCCCCCGGCACCTGCGCGATGCGCACGCCGTTCCACGCCGTCGATCGATGCCACACCCGCCTGGTGCGATCACAGCCCTTCACGGCGAGTTGAATTCGTTCCACCACAGCGGATATTGTCGATTGAGGATGTGTCAGGGAAATCGACAGCGGGCTCATGAATCCAAACGAACTCCCGGGGGATACCGACGACCCGGAACACAGCCCCTCCGAACGCAAAGCAGCCTCTTCGCGCAGTACCTGGGTCAGCGTTGCGGTCAATGCAGGCCTGACTTTCAGCCAGATCGCCGCCGGCATCGTGTCCCATTCGCAGGGACTGATCTCCGATGGCATCCATTCGATGTCGGATCTGGTCGCCGATTTTGTGGTGCTTGCCGCTGGGCACCACAGTCGCAAGGAGGCCGACGAGGAACACCCGTACGGTCACCAGCGCTTCGAAACCGCCGCGTCACTGGCACTCGGCTTGCTGTTGCTGGCGGTCGGTCTGGGGATTCTCTGGTCAGCCATCCGCAAGCTGGAAGCGCCGGCAACCATTCAGCGGGTGCATGTGGTGGCTTTGTGGGTGGTCGGCGCAGCGCTCATCGCCAAGGAATCACTGTTCCGCTACCTGCTGTCGATCGCCAAGCGCGTGAAGTCGAGCATGCTGGTCGCCAACGCGTGGCATGCACGATCGGATGCGGCCTCGTCACTCGTGGTCGGGCTGGGCATTGTCGGCAACCTGGCAGGCTATCCCCTGCTGGACCCGATCGCTGCACTGATCGTGGGTTTCATGGTGGCCAGGATGGGTTGGGCCTTTGGCTGGAACGCGCTGCATGACCTGATGGATCGCGCCGTTGATGAGCAGGAGGTCGCCGCGATCTGCCGAACGCTTACGGAAACGCCGGGTGTGCGAGGCGTACACGACGTCCGCACGCGAAAGATGGGCGACATGATCGTCGTCGATGCGCATATCGAGGTGAATGGCTCGATCACCGTCGAGGCGGGTCACGACATCGCGGTCGAAGCCAGACACAGGGTTCTGCAGCGGCACCGGGTGCTGAACCTGATGACCCACGTCGACCCCTGGGAGCGCCCCGATCTGGACCACGACGTGAAGTGAACTGCAACACACGGGGATGCGCCGCTCGGACCTGACAAGCGAAAAATTGGCAAGGCCACTGGCGCAGTGCAGCTGGCCTGCGCCGGACCCTGCCTTGCCCGCTTAGGTCCGCTGACTTCGAGCACCTGCGCGACGCGCGCGCCATCCCATCGACAGCGCCGAGCCGCCGTCGCGTTGATCCGCCATGCCGACATCCCGCGCCATACCGCGGAGGAGCCGCCGAGCCGCACCTCTACGGTCTCCTGTCGCCCTGCGCACAGTCACACGGATACTCCGGCTCCGGTCCGCCCTCGGCGATGAAGCGGTCGATGCGCTGCTCCAGCACCGGTAGCGGTACCGAGCCGATCTGCAGCACGGTGTCGTGGAAATGCCGCAGGTCGAAGCTCGGGCCCAGCGCCTTCTCCGCCCTCTCGCGCAGTTCGAGAATCTTCAGATAACCCAGCTCGTAGCTGAGCGCCTGCCCCGGCCAGCTTATGTAGCGGTCGACCTCGTTGGCGATCTCGCGCGCTGACAGTGCGGTGTTGACGGTGAGGTAATCGATGCCCTGCTGGCGGGTCCACCCCAGGTGGTGGATGCCGGTATCGACCACCAGCCGACACGCACGCCACATCTGATAGGTGAGGAAACCGAAACGCTCATACGGCGTCTTGTAGATGCCCATCTCGTTGCCGAGATACTCCGAATACAGGCCCCAACCCTCGCCATAGGCGGAGATGTAGCCCTCGCGACGGAAGGCCGGCTGGCCGGACTGCTCGCCGGCCAGTTCCAGCTGCAACGCATGGCCGGGGTAGGACTCGTGCAGGGTCAGCGCAGGCATGTTGTACAGCGGCCGCGATGGCAGGTCGTAGGTGTTGACCAGATAGACGCCCGGACCGCCACGCCCGGACGTGTAATACGGCGCGATATCGGCCGGCACCGGCTTGATGGTGAAGCGCTCCCGCGGCAGGTGACCGAAGAACTTCGACAACTGGCCGTCCACTTCCTTGGCCACCCATGCGCTGCGGTCGAGCAGCTCCTGCGGGGTCTTCGCATAGAACTGCGGGTCGCTGCGCAGGAACTGCAGGAACTCGGCGAAGCTGCCCTTGAAGCCGGTCTGCTGCATCACCTTGAGCATTTGCGCATGGATCTTCGCCACCTGCTCCAGGCCGATCTGGTGGATCTGGTCGGGGCTGAGATCCAGCGTGGTGTATTCGTGAATCTGTTGCCGGTAGTAGGCCTTGCCATCAGGCAGCGCCTCGGCCGCCAGCGTGGTGCGCGCCTGGGGTACGTACTTGTCGCGGAAGAACGCCAGCAGCTTGGCGTAAGCCGGAATCACCTCATCGCGGATGCGCTGCACGGCCTGACCCCGCAGCGCCTGCGCCTGATCCGCCGTGACTGAGTCCGGCAACTGCTTGAACGGCGCGTAGAAGCTGCTCCGGGTCGGATCCTTCAGTTCGGCGACGGCGGCGATCGACACATCGCGGCCCTTCAACACCTCGCGCGGCACGCTGAAGCCGCGGGCGAGGCCCGCCTGCATGTTGGCTATCTGCTGGTCGATATAGGCCGGAATCTGGTCGAGCCGGTCGAGGTATTTGCCATAATCATCTGCCGTGTGCAGCTTGTTGCCGTGAAGCTCATAGCCGATGTCGGACCAGAACGCCGAATCGCTGTTGAACGGCATCTGCCAGTTCTTGAAGCGCTGATCGGCGATGAAGTTGCCGATCTGCTCGCGATAGACGGCGTAGTTCACCCGATCGGCAGGCGACAGTTGGGCCACGTCGATGCCATCAAGCTGTCGCAGCACGTCCTGCCAGTAGTCCAGCCGCTGCTGCTGGCTGGCCGCGTCGACATCGTCGAGACGACCGTTGTTGGGCTGGGATTCGCCGGAGGCACTGATTCCCGCCTGGCCGGTGCGCCAAGCCCATTCCTGCTGGTAGATCTGCCTGAATCGCGCATCCGTTGGCTGGTCCGCCCACGCCGAACTGGCCGACAGCAACGCAGCCAGAACAAGCCACGCCATCTTCGTCGCGATCTTCACCACAGCGATCCCCTTGCCTATGCTTCTTCGGTCGACGCCATCGCGGCCTCTTCCACACTCAAGAAATCCAGCTCCGATACCGGCAGCCGGGGCAATGCCGCGCGTTCCAGCAGTTGGCGCACAGCATCCTTCAATCGTGCCACACGCAGGGTGAATGTCACGAGCACCCAGCCACGCGGAGAAATCCGCCAGCGACTCCCGCGCGGTGCTGTCCGGGCCCGGCGACTCCTCCAGGCCGAGGTCCACGCTCCGACTGCCGGCATGCTCCTGCACCTGCTGCCGTGCCAATGCCATCACCGACTCGGCGTTTGGAAAAAAAAGCGCGGCAGCTCAGGTCGTAGCATCAGCACTCCCTGTGGTTCGACTGCCTGCGGACAAACCTGTTGCCGGCGAGCGTAGCCGAGCCGGGCACGCCATGGAGCGAACGTGCCGGCTCCGCCATGACCGGCCACGCCGCAGCGGCTAATCCATGCCGGCGTAATCGCCGCGCATCACCTTCAGGTAGGCGTCCATGTTCAGCGTGCAGGCGCTCGATCCGCGCGGCAAATGCCGCCTGATGCTGGTCGCGCCAGATCGGCGCATGGATGCGTGTCCGCTCGGAGCGTTCGCGCAGCACCGGCGGCGACACCGCTTCGATCTTCAGCAAGGCCGCCTGCGCGCCCTGCGCCTGCCAATCGCCGGGGCAACGGATCTCGCGCAAACCCGGGGCTGCCTGCCAATCGGCAAAGCCAGGGGAAATCAGAAACTAGACGGTGTGGCGCATGGCGCTGTCTCCACTGAGGAGGCGCAGCGTGGCCACCCACTGCTGCCAGCAGTGCTGTCAGCAGCGCGGCGCGGGGCGCGGACGACGTCATGCGAACTGCGCTGGCGCGGTTCAGCCGGAGTCGGGAGAATGCCCGTTCCGTCCTGCCATGGAAACACCATGAAACCCGTCTCGCTGATCCAGTTCATGATCGAGGAACGCCGCGCCGGCCACGTCAATGCCGAGCTGTCGTTGCTGATCGAGGTGGTGGCGCGGGCCTGCAAGCGCATCGCGGTGGCGACCAACAAGGGCGCCCTGGGCGGTGTACTCGGCATGGCCGGCAGCGAGGATGCGCTGAGCATGAACATCCAGGGTGAAGCGCAGAAGAAGCTCGACGTGATCTCCAACGAGATTCTGCTGGAGGCGAACGCCTGGGGCGGCCATCTTGCCGCCTGCGCCTCGGAGGAGATGGAGGATCCGCAGCCGATTCCCGACATGTACCCCAAGGGCAACCACCTGCTGTTGTTCGATCCGCTGGACGGCAGTTCGAACATCGACGTCAACATCTCGGTGGGCACGATCTTCTCCGTGTTGCGCTGTCCCGACGGCGTGACCGAGCCGAAGGCGGTCGACTTCCTGCAGCCCGGTACCGCGCAGCTGGCGGCGGGCTATGTGGTCTACGGACCGGCCACCGTGCTGGTGCTGACCTTCGGCCACGGCACCCACGAGTTCACGCTGGACCGTGAGGTGGGCAGCTTCGTGCTGAGCCGGCGCGACATCCGCATTCCCGCGGAAACCGCCGAATTCGCGATCAACATGTCCAACCAGCGCCACTGGCAGGCGCCGATGCAGCGTTACATCGGCGACTTGCTGGCCGGCAAGGACGGCCCCCGCGGCAAGGACTTCAACATGCGCTGGGTCGCCTCGATGGTGGCCGACGTGCATCGGATCGTGACTCGCGGCGGCGTGTTCTATTACCCGCTGGACGCAAAGATCCTCCAGCAGGGCGGCAAGCTGCGGCTGATGTACGAGGCCAACCCGATGGCCTTCATCGTCGAGCAGGCCGGCGGCGCGGCGACCACCGGGCGGGAACGCATCATGGCGCTGCAGCCGACCGCACTGCATCAACGCGTACCGGTGTTCCTTGGCTCCAGGCGTGAAGTCGAGTTGGCGACGCACTATCACCGGAGCGCGGACGAGGCGCCGGGCTGACGGCAAGCTTCTCCCGCACTGCAGCGGCGACGTCGGCGCCCTGGGTTCGCCCCGCCTGCGCCATGACCGCGGCATAAACTCGTTCCACTTCATTCGGGCCCTACTACTGATGTCCTCCCACCGCCGATGGTTGATTGCACTCGCCACGTTGCTGTTGTCCGCCTGTCACGGCGTCAGCAAACCCGCGGCTCCACCGGTGAACCCGCCGGTCACGCCGGTGAAACTGAAGATCGGCCTGGCCCTTGGCGGAGGGTCCGCCAGGGGCTTTGCGCACATCGGCGTGATCAAGATGCTGGAGGCCAGTGGCATCCATCCCGATGTGGTGTCCGGCACCAGCGCCGGCAGCGTGGTCGGCGCGCTCTATGCCAGCGGCATGGATCCATTCCAGCTGCAGCAGCGTGCGTTCGATCTGGATGAGTCCACGATCCGCGACGTGCGGCTGTTTTCCGGTGGTCTGGTGCAGGGGCCGGCGCTGCAGGACTACGTCAATCAGCTGGTCGACCACCACCCGATCGAGAAATTGAAGCTGCCGTTCGCCGCGGTCTCCACCCGACTGGAGGATGGGCAGCGCACGGTGTTCGTCCGCGGCAATACCGGCCAGGCGGTGCGCGCCTCCAGCAGCATTCCCGGCGTGTTCGAGCCGGTGGAGATCCGTGGCAAACACTACGTGGATGGCGGTGTGGTCAGCCCAGTGCCGGTGGATGCAGCACGCCAGCTCGGTGCCGACTTCGCGATCGCCGTGGACATCTCGAGCGCACCCAGCGGCAGCAATCCGCAGGGCATGGTGAATATCGTGGAGCAGTCGATCAGCATCATGGGCCGGCAACTCGGGCTGCAGGAAACGGCTCGCGCCGACGTGGTGATCCGGCCCGCACTGGGCACTATCGGATCGACCGATTTCGAGCAGAAGAACCAGGCGATGCTGGAAGGTGAACGTGCCGCGCTGGCGGCAATCCCGCAGATCCGCGCCGGACTGGCCGCGATGGCGGCAGCGCGGCGACCGCCTGCATCGCCCGTTCCCTGAAGCGCGACAGCGCATGGCGGAGGACCGTGCCTTCCCGCACATGGCGCGTGCGAAGCTCACGCTGTAGCGTGCACGTTCCCCACTGGAATTCGCCCATGCCGAAGTCTTTGCGTTTATCCGGCCTGCTGTTGCTGGCCGCCCTCCCGTTCTCCAACGTGCATGCCACGCCAACGGCCGTCGATCCACGCATCGAGGCCCTGCTGGGCCAGTTGACCAGGATGCAGCCGGTCGAGGCGGTGGCCTTGTCACCGGATGGCCGGCAGCTGGCATGGGTGGTGGTGAGCCAAGGCAAGCCGACGATCGAAGTGGCCGACGCCGATGGCCGTCATCCCCATCGCGTGAGCGCCGCCGCCAAACCCGGCAGTTGCGGCGAGTCGGGGATCGCCTGGGCACCTGACTCACACCATCTGGCCTTCGTGTCCGATTGCAGCGACGACCTGAGCAGCACTCGGGCAATGCAGAACGATATCTACCTGGCCGACCCCGGCAGCAACGCGCCACCGGCACGGCTGGCCCGGTTGTCGGGCTATGTCCGTGGGTTGCAATGGACCGACGACGGCAAGTCGCTCGGCTTCCTGTATGTGCCCGGCGCCACCCGTCGTGCCAGTGCGGTGGCGGCGGCCAAACCGGCCGCTGGCGAAGTGGGCGTGGCCGGCATCGAGATACAGCGGATCGCCAGCGTGGAGGTGGCCAGCGGCGCGCTGCACGAACTGACTCCGGCCGACATGTATGCCTACGAGTTCGACTGGTCGCCGGATGGCTCGCGGATCGCCTACACCGCAGCGCGACCACCCGGCGACAACAACTGGTGGATCGCCAAGCTGTATGTCCAGCCGGCGCACGCTCAAGCCACGGCCACGGTGCTGGTCGATCCGGCCAGCGAGCGCAGCGGGTCACTGCACGGACTGCAGGTCGCCCTGCCGCGCTGGTCGCCGGACGCCCGCCGGATTGCCTTCATCGGCGGGCTGATGAGCGACCAGGGCGCCACCGGCGGTGACATCTACGCTGTCGCTGCCACCGGTGGCAGCGCGACCGATCTCACACGGGGCACCTTGCTCACCCCGGCGTGGCTGACCTGGACGGGGCCACAGTCGATGCTGGTCAGCCAGATTCACGACGGGCACAGCGAACTGGCCGCTTACACGCTGTCGGCGGAGCATGCGCATCAGCAGCAACGCTACTTCGCGCTGCCGGCCAGCATCGGTGACGGCACCGCGTCGATGGCGATTTCGCTGTCGCGCGACCACCGGCAGCTGGCGTTTGTGCAGAGCTCCTTCGCCGCGGCGCCGGAGGTGCATGCCGGCGCACTGGGCAACATACCGCCGCCCGCGGTGACCCGATTCAACGCGGCGCTGAAGCCGGCGTGGGGGCGCAGCGAGTCGGTGCAATGGAACCATGAGGGGTTCCACGTACAGGGCTGGCTGCTGTATCCGGCCGGCTACGACGCGAAGAAGTCATATCCGATGATTGTCAGCGTTCACGGCGGTCCGGCCAGTGCGGTGCTCCCCCGCTGGCCGGGCGTGGGCTACGGCAGCGTGCCGTTTTCGGCACTGGGCTATTTCGTGTTCATGCCGAACCCGCGTGGCAGCTTCGGTCAGGGTGAGAAGTTCGTGCAGGCCAACCGCCGGGATTTCGGCTATGGCGACCTGCGCGACATCCTTGCCGGCGTCGATGCGGTGGAGAAGCTGGCACCGGTGGATGATCATCGCCTTGGACTGACCGGCTGGAGCTACGGCGGCTTCATGAGCATGTTCGCGCCGACCCAGACCCGGCGCTTCCGCGCGGTGGTGGCCGGTGCCGGCATCGCCAACTGGCAGAGCTATTACGGCGAAAACCTGATCGACCAGTGGATGCCGCCGTTCTTCGGCGCCAGCGTGTATGACGACCCGGCGATCTATGCGAAGAGCTCGGCGATCAATTTCATCAAGCAGGTGCAGACGCCGACCCTGATCGTGGTTGGCGACCGCGATGCCGAATGCCCGGCGCCGCAGTCGTTCGAGTACTGGCACGCACTGCGCGCCCAGGGCGTACCGACCTCATTGATCGTGTATCCGAACGAAGGTCACCACTTCGTCGACCCTGCACATCAACGCGATGTACTGCAGCGCGCGCTGGGCTGGTTCGAGAAATATCTTCCGGGAGCCTGATCGCTGTCGGCGGGGTGACGGTCAGCCCATCCATCTGGCCGATCCGGCGTCAGCCCGGTGGATCAGGTCGTCGGGTATGGGAGCTATGCAGGCGCGGACAGCAGCCACGCCGCATAGCCAAGACCGCCGATCAGAACGATCGTCCCGATAGGGTAGATCCCGAATGACGACATGCTGGTTCCCAAGGATGATTGCTCGACACCTCGGACGCGGGAACGTCGGATGCCGGCATTAGGCACCGGTCATGTCGACGGAACAGGAGCAAGGTGGATTCGCCTTGCTCCTGCATGAAGGAAGGCTTCCGGCAACCGCTGCCGGAAGCTCGCGCGATCTCAGAAGTGGTACAGCGCGCTCAGGCTGAACTGATTGCCGCTGGTGGATTTCCGATCGGCGCCGGTAGTCGTGTAATCCAGATTGTCGTGCATCCACTGCGCACCCAGCGCGTAGGCACCGGAACTGTACTCAAGGTTCAGCGCCACCTGGCGGTTCTGCAGACGCCCGGCTGACCCATGTCCGAGCCAGGTCACCACGTCGTTCGTGTTCGGCTTGCTGTAGGCGTAAAACGCGTTGGCGCTCCAGTGGGGTGAGAACTTGTAGCCACCTTGCAGATAGCCGCCCGTCTCCTTGATGTCGCCGAACTGGACCAGGCCACCGAACAGCTGGCCAAGGCCCTTGCCGGTGTACACGTTGCCCTTGAACGTCAAGGGACCCGGATGCCAGCTGCCGCCAACCTCGAAGCCCTCGCTGGTGATGCTGCTCTTGAGCGGTGTCGGCGCCGTGCCGGCCACACCCGTGAGATCCACCTGGCTGTAATGCACCACGGCGTAGGCCAGCCAGTTCTTGTCCTGCACATGCAGTCTTGCTTCAAGCTGCGGACGGAACCCGGCATTGCCTCCCGTCAGGTAGTTGACGTTGTCGCCCGGGCCACTCCAGCTGCCCCCGAATGCGCCAAGGTCAAGCCGCCACTTGGCGCCGGCCCCACCGTGATTGAGATCCTGCATCCACACCGCACCCGGAAAGCGCCAACCGATCATGCCGGTACCAAAGCCCAGCGGAAACGCGACGTTGTTGAGCGATGACGTAACGTTGTCTATCGGGAACATCAGATCCCACTGCTGGCCGATCCGCACCGTGCTGCCGGTTTCGTGATTTGTCAGGTCCATATAGGCCTGGCGCAGACGCGGGATCGGCTGTTGCTGGCTGTACGCGCCGGTGCCGTTGTAGCCACCATAGAAGTCCATTTCGATCCGGCCGCCCCCGTTCCAGTCGCCGGCAAACTTCGCGCCGCTCAGGTCGAACCAGAAGCGTGTGTTACGTATGTCGACACCGCTGAGGGAGCCGCTGGAACCGGGTACCGGGAATTCGGCGTTCGTGCCATTGCCGAAAGTGAAGCTGCGGTTCTGACTGAACGCGCTGGCATTGACGAATCCATGCATCGCGACCGACATGCCTGGTGCGCTGCTGAAGACCGGCGGCACAACTGCTGGAGCCGGTATCGGCGCCACCGGCGCGCTCGCCTGGACTACCGGCCGGCTCTCCAGCTCCTTCAGGCTGTCACGCAGAGACTGCAGATCCGCCTGCTGCTGGTTGAGCTGCTGCTGCTGCTTTTCGACCAGTTTGGTCAGCGCCTCGACCTGATTCTGTTTGGTCGCAGCATGGACGGCGGACGGAGCAGTCGCCGCCAACCCCATGGCAACAGCCAGTGCGCAGAACAACGTGTTTCGTTTCATGGCATTCATCCCCTGGTTGATTGGATCAGCACTCGTCGTGCAATCGCCACCGCCTCGACGAGACGCTTCATCGTCGTGTTCGACTGCAGACAGGCTACATCCGTGCGCGCGGTTTCAGGAAGCGTTTTTGACACCTGATTTGATAAGACTTTGGTAGTACATCATCTTGAAAATAAACAATAAATGTCCTTGACACCGGAATTTTCGGCGCCATCTATTGCACCATTTTCATGGACGTCCAGACGTCCATATCAACGACACTCGGTGGTGACGTATTGTCGGCCACGGATCGATCAGACAAGCGCAAGCCGACAAGTGCCTTGCACGCCACGCCAGTGGCGTCTTGTCGTGGTGGTACGTGATCCGCATCCGCGGCGCATGTGTCACGACGCTGGTCTTTGTGCAGGCTCGGATCACCTTGTGGTCGTGGGAAACGGCCCTTTCGGGGGACGACTTCATGCGCCTGCGCGGGGGTCCGGTCGCCAATCCATCACGGCCGCTCCACACCGCAAGTCCAATCCTGAGCGATGCCAGGGCCACGTGGCGCCATCTCGACGTCATCCGCCGCGTGGCAGAGGATCACAAAATGACGGGTACCGAACTGATCATCATTCTGCTGGTGGGCGCCCTCGCCGGCTGGCTCGCGGGCGTCATTGTGCGCGGCTTCGGCTTCGGGCTGCTCGGAAACACCGTGATCGGCATCCTGGGGGCATTCTTCGCCGGCTGGCTGTTTCCACGAGTGGGCCTCCATTTCATGCTGGTCAATCCACTGGTGACCAGCATTGCCTACGCCATGCTTGGTGCCGTCATCCTGCTGGTGATCATCG
>JAPHUU010000287.1 GCA_026193555.1 Rhodanobacter sp. | reverse complement strand
GCATTGCGATGGGCCACCGCGAGTGCGGCATCGCTGGCATCGGTGGCGACGACGTGTGCCTGCGGCCGCTCGCTGGCGATCGCCAGGGCGATCGCGCCGCTGCCGGTGCCCAGATCGGCGACGCGACACGCGGCATCGCTGGGCAGACGCGCCAGCGCCAGCTCCACCAGTCGCTCGGTTTCCGGGCGCGGGATCAGCGTGGCCGGAGTCACCTCCAGCTCCAGCGACCAGAAACCCTGACGACCGGTGAGGTAGGCGACCGGCTCACCGGCGGCGCGTCGTTCGACCAATGCGGCATAGGCCGTCTGGACGTCCATCTCCAGCACGTCCCCGGCATGCGCGAACAGCCAGCTGCGCGGCTTGCCCAGCACGTGCAGCAGCAGCAGCTCGGCGTCCACACGCTCGCCGAGCTGTCGGGTGGCTGTCGCCAGCAGGCCGCGCACATCAGGCATCGTGGGGCGGCTCCGGCATCGGCGGCGGCGCGGCGACCAGCTTCGACGCGGGCTTGCGCCAGTAGCCACCGCGCGTCCACGCCTCGAAGCACCAGCGCAGCCAGCCGATCAGCGCGTTGGCCAGCCATAGCGCCCACGCCAGCATGGCCAGCTTGTAAACCCACAGCGAGACGCTGAACACCCCGCCGCGCGGCAATCCGCCCGTAGTCTGATCGGCAAACCAGCGCAGGTTCCAGGCAGTGGAGCCATTGCCGGACACATGCATGTCAGGCAGCCCGAGCAGGCCTTGTGGCACCGCACCGACCAGCACTGCCAGTGCCAGCAAGGTCAACGCGACCAGCCCCAGCTGCTGCAGGTTGAAGCGGGTCGAACCGGGCGCAGTGGACATATCGCTGCGATCGCGCAGTCCCATCAGGATCAGCCACACCACTACCAGCGCGAACGCACTCCAGGCAAACGCGGAAAAACCCAGCCCCAGCAACAGCCACTGGCGCAGGCGCAACGGCGTGGGCGCATAACGTGCCAGCAGCCATGCAACGAGCAGCAGCACGACCAGCTGCGGCCAGTACAGCACCGCCGGTCCGTCGGTCGGGCCCCAGCTCCACAGCACCCAGCGGTCCTGCGGCAGGCGCAAGCTGAGGTCGATATTCGCCGCCGGTGCCAACAGGCCGAAGCTCGGCGTGCGGGTCGTCTTCGCCGCACCGCCCGGCTCGCGCAGGCGCAGCGTGAAGTCGTGCACACCGGGCAGCAGCGGCAGACCCAGCTTGCCGTCGCGCACGGCAAGGTTGATCGACTCGCCGTCACGCGACGCCTGCAACAGCTCGGCTCCCGGCGGCAGGCGAATCGCATGCTCGCCGCCGCGGGTGCTGCGCGCATGCAGGCGCAGGGTGGTCTCGGTGGCGCGCTTGCCGGCGATGCTCGCCACCCGCACGCTGTCGAACGCCAGGCTGTCGCCAGCCACCGCGAGCGGCTGGGTCAGTGCCAGTTGCAGGCTTTCGCCCGGCAGGGGCTGGAAGAGCAGGCCATCGTCACTGGCACTGGTAGGCACGCCCTTGGCCTCCACATGCCACATCGGCGCGGCATCCACCTCCCACACCTCGGCGTGATCGCCCAGCGGCGGTGCCTTCAGCGTCAGCTGCGCGGCGTGATCCAGCCGGCTGGTCCATTGCACCTGGTTGCGGCTGGCGTTGAAGGTGATGTTGATGCGGCCGTCCTTGACCAGCGCGTCGGCGCCCAGCGGATGCTCACCGGGCAGCAGCGGCAGCGTGGTACTGAAACCACCGGACTGCGGCGCGATGCGTTCGGCGGTGTTCACGACCCGCCAGTCCAGACCGAACTCCAGCCGCCGGACAAGTCGCACGTAGGGCGGGAAGCTCTGCGCCGTGACGCTGTCCTTGCCGTTGCCGGCGCTGCGCACGCGGTTCAGTGCCACGCTGTCGCCGAGCAGGCGGCCGTCATCGATGCCGCCGGCCGACCAGCCGCTACCGCCAAAGCTGATGCGCTGTGGATGCAGGACGAAACGCAGGTTCGCATTGTCCGCGGAGCTGAGCCGGTAATGCAGGCTGACCCGATGCACGCCGCGCTCCATCCGCAGCAGCAGCTGATCCTGCTGGCGCAACAATGGAGCGGCGGCATGGCCGTCCACGCTGACGTCGAGCAACTGCAAGGCCTCGTCGGGCTGCGGCAGTGGCACTGCCACGGCGGCACCGGTGTGGCTGTCCAGCTCCACGTCGAGCACGTCACCCCTGACCTGCAGGGTCGCCTGCGGCACCGCCGCGCAGCTCGGCGCGCACTTCGGCGCCTCGGTGAGCCGGCTGCGCAGCTGGCTCAGCAACTCCTGGCTCGGCAGGCTTTGCGCGTGCGCGCTCCATGGCAGCAGGGCCAGCATCAGCAAGGCCGAGCTCGCGGCACCGCCACCGCGCCAGCCGCTCCAGCGCGCGCGCAGTGGCGTCAGCAGCAATGGCACCAGCCGGGCCAGCAGCGCGGCCAGCAGCGCGACCATCGCCACCCGCAGCAGCCGCACCAGCCACGCCGGTGCGATCACCAACCGGCTGGTCTGCGCCGTGGTCACCGGGCCGGACCAATCCAGTCGATAATCGTTGCCCACATCCCAGTGCGGGGTGCCGCCGCCGGCCTGGATCAGGCTGCGAGTGTCCTGTTCATTACCGACCGGGGCTGATGGCGAGAAGCGCGCTCCGGCCACGGTTTCGGCTTTGAGCGTCTCGCCGGAACCATTGTTCTGCCCGGGTGTGTACCGATTCGCGGACAGCATGCTTGCCGGTGCCGG
>JAPHUU010000252.1 GCA_026193555.1 Rhodanobacter sp. | reverse complement strand
GGCCACCGCCAGATCAGTCAGAAATCGGGGTCGCCCCAACACAGGGCGGGCCCCAATCAGGGAGCATTACCATGCCCAAGATCAAGACCAACCGAGCGGCGGCGAAGCGTTTTCGCAAGACCGCATCGGGGAAAATCAAGTGCGGCCACGCCTTCAAGTCACACATCCTGACCAAGAAGTCGACCAAGCGTAAGCGCGGTCTGCGTGCACCGAATCATCTGAAGGCGTGCGACACCAAGGGTGTAGCGCGCATGTTGCCGTACTTGTAAGACGAGGAGATAAACCATGGCTCGTGTAAAGCGTGGCGTTACCGCCCGTCGTCGTCACAAGAAAGTTATCGGTCGTGCCAAGGGCTATTACAATGCCCGCCGCAAGGTCTTCCGCGTTGCCAACCAGGCCGTCATCAAGGCTGGCCAGTACGCCTACATCGGCCGCAAGCAGCGCAAGCGTCAGTTCCGCGCCCTGTGGATCGTCCGCATCAATGCTGCTGCGCGCATGTTCGGCCTGTCGTACAGCCGGCTGATCAATGGCCTGAGCAAGGCCGGCATCGCGGTCGACCGCAAGGTTCTCGCCGATATCGCCGTGCATGACATCAAGGCGTTCGAAGTGATTGCCGAGAAAGCGAAGGCCAGTCTGGCCGCTTGATCGTCGGGCGTTTCTGCGCCAGCACGATATGATGTAAGGCAAGCGGGGAGGAGGCCACAGCCTTCTCCCCGTTTTCGTTTGGGAAAAGTGCTTTTAGCGTTCGCCTCCTCTCCCCTCCGGGGAGAGGATTGAGGAGAGGGGCCGAGGCTTGCCCCAGATTCAGTCGAAGCATGCTTCGATCAGGCGACAACGCAAGAGTGGTCCCTCACCCTGCCCTCTCCCCGAAAGGGAGAGGGGAAGTAGCGAGAAGCGCACCTTATGGACGACCTGGACAGCCGCGCCGCGCAGGCGCTGGCCGATATCGACAAGGCGGATACGCTGGATGCGCTCGACACGCTGCGTGTCGGCCTGCTGGGCAAGAGTGGCATCGTCACTGCCGCCCTGAAAACCCTTGGCGCACTGGCGCCGGACGAGCGCAAGGCGCGCGGTGCCGAGGTGAACCGGGTCAAGGATCAACTGGCCACGGCGATTTCCGTGCGCAGGGGACTGCTCGAGCAGGCCGAACTGGATCGCCGTTTGGCCTCGGAGAAGCTCGACATCAGCTTGCCTGGTCGGGATGGCGAACGCGGCGGCATCCACCCGATAAACCGGGCGCTGGAGCGCATCTCGTCAATCTTCGCGCGGATGGGTTATCAGCGTGTCGATGGTCCGGAGATCGAGGACGACTGGCACAATTTCGAGGCGTTGAATTTCCCGCCGCATCATCCGGCGCGCGCCATGCACGACACGTTCTATTTCGGAGACGGTCGGCTGCTGCGCACGCACACCTCGCCGGTGCAGATCCGCTCGATGAAGGGGCGGCAGCCGCCGATCCGCATCATCGCGCCGGGCAAGGTCTATCGCAGCGACTCGGATCAGACCCATTCGCCGATGTTCCACCAGATCGAGGGCCTGCTGGTCGACGAGACTTCCAGCTTTGCCGATCTCAAGGGCACCCTGGCCGAGTTCATTCGCGCCTTCTTCGAGCGTGACTTCGAAATGCGTTTTCGGCCCAGCTATTTCCCCTTCACTGAGCCATCGGCCGAGGTGGATATCCGCTGGGACGCCGAGGATGGCTCGACCCGCTGGCTCGAGGTGCTCGGCTGCGGCATGGTGCATCCGAATGTGCTGAAGAATTGTGGCATCGATCCCGAGCGTTACACCGGCTTTGCGTTTGGTCTGGGTGTCGAGCGTTTCGCGATGCTGCGCTATGGCGTCTCCGACCTGCGCGCGTTCTTCGAGAACGATCTGCGCTTTCTGAAGCAGTTCGCGTAAATGCTGGCAGGACAAACAATACGATGAAATTTTCCGAGAACTGGCTGCGCGAGCTGGTCGACATCAAGGCGGATCGCGCTGTCCTGGCGCATGCGCTGACCATGGCCGGGCTGGAAGTGGAAGAGTTGACGCCACTGGGCGAGGATCTGGCCGGCGTGGTGGTGGCCGGGATCGTCGCTGTGCAGAAGCATCCCGAGGCCGATCGGCTGCAGGTTTGTACCGTCGATGCCGGGCAGGGAGAACTGCTGCAGATCGTCTGTGGTGCACCCAATGCGCGGGTGGGAATCAGGGTCCCGCTGGCAAAGATGGGTGCGAGCCTGCCGGGCGGCATGGTGATAAAAGCCGCCAGACTGCGTGGCATGGAATCCTTCGGCATGCTCTGTTCGGCGAAGGAGCTTGGCCTCGATGATGACGCTTCGGGTCTGCTTGAGCTGGCCTCCGATGCGCCGGTTGGCCAGCCGCTTGTCGACTATCTCGGCTTGCCCGATGCCAGCTTCGAACTGAAGCTGACCCCCAACCGTCCCGACTGTCTTGGTCTGCTCGGTCTTGCCCATGACGTGGCGGCATTGTTCGGCAGCACGGTAAAGATGCCTGCGCAGGCCGCTGTGCCGGTAACCAGTGCCTCAAGCCGCGGCATTCGGCTGGAGGCGGGCAAGGATGCGCCACGCTATCTCGGTCGCATCGTCGAGGGTATCGACCCGGCGGCGTCCACCCCGCTTTGGCTGGCCGAGCGCTTGCGCCGGGCTGGCCTGCGCTCGATCAGCGCGGTAGTGGACGTCACCAACTACGTGATGCTCGAGCTGGGGCAACCACTGCATGCGTTCGACAACGATGTACTGCGTGGAGACATCGTGGTGCGGCATGCGCGGGCGGGCGAAACGCTGAAGCTGCTCGATGGCGCCGAGGTGAAGCTCGACGCCGGTTTTGTGCTGATTGCCGACGAGTCCGCGGCGCTTGCGGTGGCCGGTGTGATGGGTGGTTTCGACTCCCGCGTCACCGGCGACACGCACAATATTTTCCTTGAGGCGGCGCACTTCGCACCATCCGCGATCATGGGCCGCGCGCGCAAGTTGGGGCTGCATACGGATGCATCGCATCGCTTCGAGCGGGGTGTCGATCCGGAGCTGCCGCGGCGGGCGCTGGAGCGCGCCACGGAGTTGCTGCTGTCCATCGCTGGCGGCAAGGCCGGCCCAGTGCTGGCGGCGGAGAATGTCGTCGACCTGCCGCAACCGGCCGCAGTCGCTCTGCGGCGTGTCCGCCTGCAGCGTGTGCTGGGCGTCGACGTGGCCGACAAGGAAGTGGAGCGGATATTCACCGCGCTGGGCATGCGGGTCGAAGGGTGCGCGGATGGCTGGAAGATCACCGCCCCGAGCAGCCGCTTCGACATCGAGCGCGAGGAGGATCTGATCGAGGAGGTCGCGCGCATCTTCGGTTACGACAATATCCCCACCCATACCCCCTCCGGCGCACTTTCGCTGGCGATCGAGCCGGAAGCGCGCATCGACGAACAGGCCCTGCGCGAGCAACTGGCGGCACGCGGCTACTACGAGGCAGTCAACCTGTCCTTCGTGGCGGCCGACCTGCTGGGTCGGTGGGGCTTCACCGAACAACTGGTGCCGCTGGCCAATCCGCTGTCGGCGGATCTGGCGATCATGCGGCCCTCGCTGCTGCCGGGCTTGATCGAGGCGTTGCGGCACAACCGCGCCCGGCAGCAGGAGCGCGTGCGGCTGTTCGAGGTCGCGCGTGTTTTCGCAGCGGGTGATCCGCCGCTGGAAACACCCAGCGTGGCGATCGTCGGCTGTGGCAGTGCCCATGCCGAGCAATGGGGCGCTGAAGCGCGCCTGCTCGATTTCCATGATCTCAAGGGCGAGCTCGATGCGCTGATCGCCTGGGGGGGTGAACCGTTGCGCTGGTCGGTACACGCCGATGCCCTGCCGGGCTGGCTGCATCCGGGCCGTGGCGCGCGGGTGGAACGCGACGGTGTGACGGTAGGCTATCTGGGGGCACTGCACCCTCAGTTGGCCAGGAAACTGGATCTCGGGGCCGACGTGCATGTGCTGGAACTGGCGCTGGAACCCCTGTTGGCCCACCGCCTGCCGCAGGCGCGGCCTGTACCGCGCTTTCCGGCGGTACG
>JAPHUU010000077.1 GCA_026193555.1 Rhodanobacter sp. | reverse complement strand
TTTCCGCCACCGCCCCGCGCGACTTGCGGAAGCGGAACATGGCGATGATCATCGCGCCGAAGACCAGGGTGCCGATACCTGCGCACACGCCCAGCACGATGTTGTTGAGGTCGTACGGCACCTGTGACCACGTGGTCACGCCACGAGTCATGTTCAGCTGCCAAGGGTCCGGAGCCGCATGCACCGCGCCGCCGAACGAGGCGAGGGCCATTGCCGCCCATGCCGTGATTGATCGCCTGATGCCGCCAGATGTCATGTCTTGCACCTTTGTTGAACCTATTTGCGCTGCTGTCCGCTGATATCGGCCAGCAACACCATGAGTTTCCTCGAAAGCTCGATGCGTTCCTGTTCCGCCAGAAATGCGCCGATCTCCAGATTGTGGCCATGCGACGACAGCAGCAGGCGATGGCGTCCGTTGCCCCGTTCCAGCAACACCCGCACCCAGTGCGACTGGAAACGGATGATGTGCCGGCTTGGCAGAAACCGTACCACCATCGACGACGCGTCAATGGTAATACGTTCGCTGCGACCGCCGGCCCGCCAAGCCACGCGCAATGCGTAGGCCATGGCGGCGGATTCCACCAAGGCGAACAGCGGAGCAAACACATTCCCCTGCCACGCACCCAGCCCTGCCGTTGTCAGCGCCAGCACCACCAGAGCCATGGTCAGTCGACGCAGGCCGCGTCGGCTGAGCGAGCGATTTGGCCTGAGCCACATCGTTACGCACGGCAGGCCGGCGGCAGCTGGTCGAAGCACGATCATGGGGATCCGGCGTGCCTGGAACAGGCGAATGATAGGCTGCGACGCGGCGGTGAGCAAGATTGTCGCAGGCGGATGATCTGGATCAGCCAATCGTGGCTCGTTGGCGGCCGGCGGCGGCGGCGCTCGAATCGGCTCGATGACGCAGCTTGGGGCACGGGCGTGCAAGCTGCGCCTTCCAGCGTACAATTCGCGTTCCCCTCGCCGTCGACAGATTTTCTGGCCATCCCGTGAACCAGCCCATTCTCAGCCCAGATCTGCCCGACGACGTCACGCCAGCGCGCGCGCGCATTACCGCCGCATGGCTACGTGACGAGACCGAGGCCGTCCTCGACCTGCTTGACCAGGCCAGCTTGCCGCCGGATGAGTGTGAGGCGGTAATCGATCGCGCCGCGGCGCTCGTCACCAGGGTGCGAGCGCGCGCCAAGGACCAGGGCGTGGTCGACGCATTCATGCGTCAATACGATCTTTCCAGCGAGGAAGGCGTGCTGCTGATGTGCGTGGCCGAAGCACTGCTGCGCATCCCCGATACCACCACGGCAGACAAACTGATCCGTGACAAGCTGGGCGATGCCGACTGGCGCAAGCACTTGGGTCGCAGTGAATCATTGCTGGTCAACGCCTCCACCTGGGGCTTGCTGCTGACCGGCCAAATGGTCAATTTGACCGACAGCACCCATACCGATTTTACCGGGGCCCTGCGCCGGCTGGTCGGGCGCATCGGCGAGCCGACCATCCGCGTGGCGGTGCGCCAGGCGATGCGAATCATGGGCCACCAGTTCGTGATGGGCCGCAACATCGAGGAAGCATTGGACCGCTGCGCCAAGAAGGAGAACAGGCCCTACCGCTACTCGTTCGACATGCTCGGCGAATCGGCACTGACGGCGGCGGATGCCGAGCGCTACCAGCAGGCATATCGCAACGCGATCGCCGGCCTTGGCAAGCGCGGGCCGTTCGCGAACCACACCAATGCACCATCGATCTCGGTGAAGCTGTCGGCGCTGTTCCCGCGCTACGAAGTGGCCCAGCGAGTCCGGGCGCGCCACGCGTTGGTCGAGAAACTGCTGGAGCTGTCGCAACTGGCGATGGCCCAGGGCATCGCCTTGTCGGTCGATGCCGAGGAAGCCGAGCGCCTGGAACTGTCTCTGGACATCCTCGGCGACGTGTTCGTGCACCCTTCGCTGGAGGGCTGGAACGGGCTGGGCGTCGTGGTGCAGGCCTACGCCAAGCGCACCCCGTTCGTGATCGACTGGCTGGTGGAGACGGCGCTGGCTGCAAATCGTCGCTGGTATGTGCGCCTGGTCAAGGGCGCCTACTGGGATGCCGAAATCAAGCGCGCGCAGGAAAACGGCTTGGCCGGCTACCCGGTGTTCACCCGCAAGCCAAACACCGATGTCTCCTATCTGGCCTGCGCGCGCCGGCTGTTCAACGCCGGCAGCACGCTGATCTACCCGCAGTTCGCCACCCACAACGCGCACACCATCGCAGCCGTGCATCACATCGCCCAGGGTCGCGACTACGAATACCAGCGACTGCACGGCATGGGCACGGATCTGTATGCCGAGGTGATCGGCCGCAAGAGCTTCAACGTGCCCTGCCGCGTTTATGCGCCGGTCGGCACGCACGAGGACTTGCTGCCGTATCTGGTGCGCCGCCTGCTCGAGAACGGCGCCAACACCAGCTTCGTCAATCGCGTGGTGGATGAAACCGTGCCGCCACGCGACCTGGTCGCCGACCCGTGCGAGACGGTACGCGCATTCGACTCGGTCTCCCATCCGCGCATCCCGCTGCCGGCCAATCTCTACGGTGAACTTCGGAAGAATTCCATGGGCGTCAACTTTGCCAACGACAACGAACTGAGAGCACTGGTCGAGGCGGTCAACGCCCAGCATGGCCCGTGGACTGCGTCCCCCCTGGTGCCGGGCGCCAACAGTGCAGGCGCCACCATTGAGGTCACTGACCCATCCGACCGCCGGCGAAAGCTCGGCAGCTATGTCACCGCCGACCAGGCCACGGTCGACAAGGCGCTGGCCAATGCCGTCGCGGCGCAGACCCGCTGGGACAACATGCCGGTGGCGAACCGCGCCGCCATGCTCGAGTACGCCGCTGAACTGCTGGAGGCGCGCCGCGCCGAGTTCATCGCGCTGTGCGTGCGCGAGGCCGGCAAGAGCCTGCCCGACGCCATCGCCGAAATTCGCGAGGCGGCCGACTTCCTGCGCTACTACGCCACCATGGCGCGACGCCTGTTTGCCGAACCCGAGCTGCTGCCCGGCCCGACCGGCGAGAGCAACCAGCTGTTCCTGGAAGGTCGCGGCGTGTTTGTCGGTATCAGCCCGTGGAATTTCCCGCTGGCCATCTTCATCGGCCAGGTCAGTGCCGCGCTGGCCGCCGGCAACACCGTGCTGGCCAAGCCGGCCGAACAGACCAGCCTGATCGGCTACCTTGCCACCCAGTTGCTGCACGAAGCGGGTATTCCAAAGGACGTTCTGCAGTACCTGCCGGGCGATGGCCCGACCGTCGGCGCGGCACTGACCCGCGACCCGCGGGTGGCCGGCGTGGTGTTCACCGGCGCCACCGAAACCGCGTGGGCGATCAACCGCGCGCTCGCCGCACGCAACGCGCAGATCGCCGTGCTGGTGGCCGAGACCGGCGGCCAGAACGCGATGATCACCGACTCCTCCGCCCTGCCCGAGCAGATCGTCAAGGACGTGATCGCCTCGGCGTTCCAGTCCGCCGGCCAGCGCTGCTCGGCGGCGCGCGTGTTGTATGTGCAGGAGGACATCGCCGACAAGGTGATCGCCATGCTGGCCGGTGCGATGGCCGAGCTGAAGGTCGGCGATCCCGGCCAGCTTTCCACCGACGTCGGCCCGGTGATCGACGAGGAGGCCCGCGCGATCCTGGTCGCCCACGCCGAACGAATGGACCGCGAGGCCAAGAAGATCGCCGAGGCGCCGATGGATCCAGACGAGACCGGCCACGGCACCTTCTTCGCCCCGCGCGCCTACGAGATTCCGGCGCTTTCGATGCTGCAGCGCGAGGTGTTCGGCCCGGTGCTGCACCTGATCCGATTCAAGGCCAGCGAGCTCAAGCAGGTGGTCGAAGAGATCAACGCCACCGGTTACGGCCTGACCCTGGGCATCCACAGTCGCATCGATGCCACCGTCGACTTCATCAGCCGGCATGCCCGCGTCGGCAACTGCTACGTCAACCGCAACCAGATCGGCGCCGTGGTCGGTGTGCAGCCGTTCGGCGGTGAAGGCCTGTCCGGCACCGGACCCAAGGCGGGCGGCCCGCACTACCTGCTGCGCTTCGCCAGCGAACGTACGCTCACCATCAATACGACAGCAGCCGGCGGCAATGCATCATTGCTGACGATCGGCGACTAGGCTCCGGGCAAAGGGGCGGGGCGGCAGGTGAATCAACACGGCGACCACCATGTATCGGGGGGCCGGGTTGGCGCATGCCTTGACCCGACTTCCGCCGCGGGCGCCTCAACCGCATCGACCCGGTGGGTGATGTGCTATCAATAGGCTTTACGGCCTATTGAGAGTCCGATGAACAGCACCGACCCGAATCTGTCCGAGCGGCTGCAGCATCTGCGCAATGCCCGCGCCGCGGATCCGATGCCATCGTGGGCGGCACGGGCGAAACGGCTGCGTGCGCTGGAAACGATGCTGCGGGAACAGCGCGGCCCATTCGCCGCGGCGATCAGTGCCGACTTTGGCCAACGCCCGGCGCAGGAAACCGATCTGCTGGAGATCTTTCCCAGCCTTTCCAGCATCCGATACGCGCTGCGCCACGGTCGCCGCTGGATGCGTACGCGGCGATCCCTGGTCAGCCTCGCCTTCCAGCCCGCTCGCAACACCCTGATGCCACAGCCGCTGGGCGTGGTGGGCATCATCGTGCCATGGAACTATCCGCTGTATCTGGCGATCGTGCCGATGGTCGATGCGCTGGTCGCCGGCAATCGGGTGATGGTGAAGATGAGCGAGTACACACCGCGCTTCTCGGCACTGTTCGCCGAAAGCGTGGCCAGGTATTTCCAGCCCGATGAAGTGCAGATCGTCAACGGTGATGCCGAAGTAGCCCAGGCCTTTTCTTCACTGCCGTTCAATCACCTGCTGTTCACCGGCTCCACTGCGGTCGGTCGTCACGTGATGCGTGCGGCTGCCGCCAGTCTTACTCCGGTGACACTGGAACTCGGCGGCAAGTCGCCGGCGATCATCGGCCCCGGCGCGCGCTTCGAGAACGCCGTCAAACGCATCATGTTCGGCAAGTTCGTCAATGCCGGCCAGACCTGCATTGCACCGGACTATGTGCTGCTGCCGCGCGCGCGCGTAGATGAGTTCGTCGACATCGCCCGACGGGTAGTCGGGCAGATGTACCCCCAACTGGAACGCAGTACGCAATACGCCAGCATCGTTTCCGATCGCCAGTACCAACGTCTTGTCGCACTGCGCGACAGCGCATTGGCCGCCGGCGCAAAGGTGCACCCCCTGAGCGATGCGGCGGATGACCCGTCGCGCCGCCTGCTGCCACCGCAACTGCTGAGTGCCGTCGACGACGACATGGGCGTGATGCAGGATGAGATCTTCGGCCCGCTGCTGCCGCTCGTCCCCTACGACTCGATCGACGAGGCCATTGCCTACGTTGTCGCCCATCCGCATCCGCTGGCGCTGTATCTGTTCGAGCAGAATCGCGCGTTGATCGACACGGTACTGGCACACACCATGGCCGGTGGCGTCAGCGTCAACGACACGCTGTACCACATTGCCCAGCATGGCCTGCCGTTCGGCGGCGTCGGCGACTCCGGCAAGGGCGGATATCACGGCGAAGCCGGCTTCCGCACGTTCTCGCATCTGAAGCCGGTGTTCCGCCAGGCGCGCTTCAATGGCGCCGGCCTGCTGAGCCCGCCCTATGGCGAATTGTTCCGCCGCGTCGTCGCGCTGTTGATGAAACGGGGCTGAGGCGGCCGCACCAGCCTCGCTCCTGCTACCCTCGCCGCATTGTCGGGAACCACTCGGCCAGCCATCGCGAAAGGTCGCTCCATGCAATGTTTTGTCTACGCCAGCGCCCGCAAGATCGACAGCTACCTGTGGCTGGCGCAGCGCGATGATTTCGAGAGACTTCCCGAAGCCATGGTCTCGATGCTGGGGGACCTGCGTTTCGTGCTTGAAGTGCAGCTCGATGGGCAACGCCGGCTGCCGGTCGAGGACGCCGAACAGGTACTCGAGCACCTGCGCACGCAGGGCTGGCATCTGCAATTGCCGCCACCGGAAACGCTGGCGGGCGCCAACCATCCCGCCTATGGCAACACGCGCATGGAGGGGGGCGAGGAATGAGTTTCCTTGTGCCCTGTTTTCCGCAGCGGGTCGGCCGCGTTAACGATTGGTTACCGTCTGTTGTCCCCGCGATTTCTATACTCTCGCCATGACCCAACCCAAATCCAGGCGCCGCCCCCCATTCCTGCAGGCTCTCGTCTGGTTCATACCGGGTCTGCTCGCCGTCGCCGCCGCCGGACTGGCGGCGCATCCGCTGACGCTGATTCCACTGTTGCTGGCCAACACCTTGACCATGGCCGCGGTGTGCCACGCCATCGGCTTCGACCCGGAACCGCGCTTCGAACGGACGGTGCTGCGCCGTGGCGCCGCGCATCTGGTGATGTTCAGCGGATTCACCGTGTTCGTATTCCTGCTGGTCGCGTGGCCGCTGTTGCAGCTGAGCCTGACGCACAGCCTCAGCGCGTCACTGATGCTGGCCGCCGTGCTGGTGTTCGCTCTGGCCGCGGTGTGGCGGTTGTGGCCGGCGTTCGCGCTGGTGTTCGTATGGGATGACGCCTACCCCACTCAGCGGGAGGGCTCCTGGATCTTCACCGCCGCCGCGCGCAGCATCGCGTTCGCGCGTCATCTCTCGCATGAAGAACGCTTCTTCAGCCAGTTCCTTCCGGCCGCACTGGCGCTACTGGTGCTGGCGTTTGGCGCGGTGGCGTTGACCGGCCTGTATGACGTGATGCCCTCCGAGCAACGCATCGCTGCCCTGGCGTTGTACGGGGTCGTGCTGCTGCCGCTGGGTTGCCTGATCATCGCCAACCGCACGCTGCGCGCCCTGCTGTGCGAGCGGCATGCCAAGCACCGGAAAGCCCACCATGCGCAAGGCGACAACCACACCTCCACGGTCACCCCCGTGGTGCTGAGCGAGCAGGAGCGCACGGCGGGAACCCCCGAGCAGGCCGCGGCGCTGCTGGCGGCGACCCGTGATGGCGATATCGAGCGCGCGCTGGCGCTGGTGCAGGCTGGTGCCGATCCCGATACCGCGCCAGCTGCCGACGACCGCGATCAACGCCCGGCGCTGATGCTCGCTGCACTGCTGCCCGATACCCGCCTGCTGCGCGCGCTGATCGCGCGCGGCGCCGATGTGAACCAGGCCAGCGGCGGCATCACGCCGCTGCTGGCGGCGACCCGCGACAGCTGGCACGGTCGTGCCGAAGCGGTTTTGACCCTGCTTGCCAATGGCGCCAGCCCGCTGGCCACCGATGGCGAAGGCAATACGCCGCTGCACGGCGCGGTGCTCAGTGCCGAACCGGGTGTGGCGGCGATGCTGCTGGACGCCGCCGCGCCCGTCAATGCACTGAACAAGGCGGGTATCAGCCCGCTGGCTGCAGCCTGCCGCGCCGCCAACTGGCCGCTGGCCAAATTCCTGCTGGAGTATGGTGCCAAGCCGGCACCGGGCGGCGGCGAACCAGCCCTGGTCGCCGCTGCCGGCATCGCCGACGACGATGTCAGCGGCGTCAGCCTGCTGCTCAAACATCGGGCACCGGTCAATGCGGTCGATGCGCGCCATCGCCATGCGTTGCTGGCCGCCGCCGCGGAAGGCCACTTGCAGATTGCCCGCGCGCTGTGCGCGGCCAGTGCCGACATCACGCTTGCCGATCAGCATGGCAGCAACGCCCTGATGGAAGCAGCCCGCGCCGGCGCCTGCGGCGTCGTACGTCTGCTGGCCGAACAAGAACCCGACCCGCTCGCGCGCGACAGCCACGGTCGTGATGCCCTGACCCTGGCCTGCCAGTCGCCGCATGCGCACAGCGAGATGATCGCGGCATTGCTCGCGCTGGGCGCCGACCCGAAGGCAGCCGGCAGCGATGGTCGCAGTGCGCTCGACCATGCCGCCGCCGCCGGGCGCTGGGACCTGGTCGCCCTGCTCGACCCGGATACGCCACTGCCGATCAGTCACAGTCGCGACCTGCTTGCCGATGGCACCGATACCCCCGCGCACTTGCTCGATGCCCTGCGTTTCGGTCATTGGGCGGTCGTCTCCAGTTTCTCCGAGTGCGTTGGCGACTGGTCGCAGGCACAACTCGCCGCGCTCTATCTGGAGCTTGCCGTGCCCGGCCTCGGTGCCGCACGACGCTGGTTGCTCGAACATGGTCTGGAGGCCGAGGCGCGACTGCCATCCCCGCCGACTGATGCCGCCGAAGCTGCGGCGACCGACTCGACGTCACTGGGGCCACGTCTGTTCGACGAGCTGCTGCAGCGGCTTCCGGACGCGACCGAGGCGATTGATGATCTGCTCCAGGCCGGCGCCAGCCCGGCCGGTGCCGGCCTGCTGGCCCGGGCACTGTCGCGCCTTGCCGGCGCAGCGCAGGGTGCAGCGCTGCCGCTGAATCTTCTCGCCCGCGGTGCCGACCCATTCGGCCCGGATGCGCGTGATCGCACACCGCTGCATCTGGCGGCGGCCAACGCCCAGCTCGACGTCGCCAAGGCACTGCTCGACTGCGGTTGCGACCCCAATGCACGTGATCGGGAAGGTCGCACACCGCTGTTCGCGGCCCTCGAACATGGCGACCAGGCGCTGCCGATGGTGCGCGCGTTGATTGCCCACGGCGCCAATCCGGAAGCTGCCGACGCGAACGGCGAAACCCCGCTTGGCCTGGCGCTGGAGCATCCTGCGGTGGAACGCTGGCTGGACTGGCGCGACTGGCCGCGACCGAACCGTGCACTGCACGCCGGCGATCTGCCGGCCGCCGCCGCCGCCGGCGCACTGACCTCGGTGCAGCGTCTGCTGGAGCTCGGCTTCGCCGTGGACGCCGGCGACGAACAAGGCGCCTCGGCCCTGGTGCGCGCCTGTGGCGCCGGTCACCGCGAGATTGCTGTCTGTCTGCTTGCCGCCGGCGCCGACCCGGCGCAACCCGCGCGCAGTGGCGTGACGCCGTTGGCCGCCGCCGTGGCGGCACGGCGCGAGCCACTCGTCCGCCTGTTGCTGGAACAGCCTGTCGCGGCCGATCAACGCCTGCCCAATGAGGCGACCGCGCTGATGGTGGCCGCAGCGATGGGCTATCCGGAAATCATCGAAGCGCTACTGGCTGCCGGCGCGGACGTGAACGCCGCCGATGCCGGTGGCCGCAGCGCCTTGCATGCCGCGGCGCAATTCGGCTTCGAGCACAGCGACAGCCTGCGCGCGCGGCGCCTGTTCGACGGTCTGCTCAAGCACGGCGCCGACATCAACCATGCCGACAGCGAAGGCAAGACGCCGCTGCTGTTGCTGCTGGGCGCGCAATTGCGCCCCGGCAGCAACTGCGATGCGACCCACATCGGTGCGCTGGTGCCCTTGCTGCTGGATGCCGGTGCGCGTGTCGAACATGCGGACCAGCGCGGAGTCACCGCCCTGCATGCCTGCGCGATGCATGCCTTGTTGCCGCCGGCGCGCGTGCTGCTGTCGCGCGGTGCAGACCGTCAGGCGGTCGACGGATTCGGCCGCACGGCGGCGGACGTGGCGCGGCATCTGGGCTACGTCGACATCGCGCATGAGCTGGGCGGGCGTTCGGCCTCGATCCCCAGTGTGCGACAAACCCTGCGTCAACCGGCGCAGCCGGAGGACTGAGCCAGAGCCGCCACGCTGGTCGTGCCGACGTCGGCTGCCGATGTCCATCGCCAGCTCGACTGCCACGCGATCAGCAGCTGTCCGGTTGACCTGTTCGCCGCGCCAATTCGCCGTGTTGCCCGACGCATGGCGCGGGGCCGCTCAGGGGTCGCCGTCGCCCCTCAGCAGCTCGCCATCGCGCGGGCGTTCCCGCTCGGCTGCCGGCTCCGCATCCGCCTCGAAAAGCTGCTGCAGATCGAGCAGCGCATCGCGCGTGCTCTGGATCAGCCGGGTTTCATCGTCATAGACCAGCGCCTGCTTCCTGAGCAGATCCTCGTCGTGACGGCGAAAGCGCTCGACCCTGTCGGCGGCCCGCTCCCGCGACAGGCCCAGCGCCTCCAGCGTCCTGCGGGTCATCTTGAGACTGGAATGATAGGTTTCCCGCACCGGTTCCTCGACACCCATGTCCATCAGCCGGAACACATGCTGGCGATTGCGCGCGCGGGCGATGATCTTCAGGTGCGGATACTGCCGCTTCACCAGCCGTGCGGTGCGCAGGTTGGTTTCCGGGTCATCGGTGGCGAGTACAAATACCTCGGCCTTGTCGGCCTGTGCCGCGCGCAACAGCTCCGGCCGCGCCGGATCACCGAAGAACAGGTTGACGGTGCCGAAGCGCCGCGAGAAATCAACCTGATCGACCGAGTGTTCCAGCGCCACGAACGGAATGCCCTGGGCCCGCAGCACCCGGGCAATGATCTGCCCAACCCGCCCGAAGCCGGCAATGATGACCCTCGGCGCATCGGCGGCAATGCTGTCGAATTCGCGCACCGGCTTGTGCGATTTCAAGTCCAGCATTTTCGCCGCCAGCACCACCAGCAACGGCGTCAGTGCCATCGACAAGGTGATCGCCAGCACCAGCGCGTCGCGCTGACCGAGGGTGATCAACTGCGACGCGGCGGCCTGTCGCAGCACCACGAACGCGAACTCGCCGCCACATGCCAGCAGCACCAGCAGGCGCAGGGTGTCGGAACGATCGAGTCCGCCGAGCAGACGCCCCAGCGGCCATAACAGCGCCGCTTTCAGCAACAGCAGTGCCGCGACCAGCGCCGCGACCAGCGCCGGTCGCTGCAACAGCAGCGACAGATCCATCGACATACCGACGCTGATGAAGAACAGCCCCAGCAGCAATCCCTTGAACGGCTCGATGTGCGATTCCATCTCATGCCGGTATTCCGAATCGGCCAGCAGCACGCCGGCAAGAAACGCCCCCAGGGTCGCCGATATCCCCGCCAGCTCCATCAGCAGCGAGACACCCATCACCACCAGCAGCGCGGTGGCGGTGGACACTTCCACCGCGTCCGCCCGCGCCACGAAGCGGAACACCGGGCGCAGCAGATAGCGGCCACCGACCACCACCGCCAGGATCACCCCGACGGTGCGCAGCACGCCGACGAGGTCAAACCCGCGCGCCGCCGAGGAGGCTGCCAGCAACGGCACCGCGGCAATCAGCGGGATCGCCGCCAGATCCTGGAACAGCAGGATCGCGAACGCCTGCCGGCCATATGCCGATCCGGTTTCCTTGCGCTCGGCGAGAATCTGCAGACCGAAGGCGGTGGACGACAGCGCCAGACTGCCGCCGACGACGGTCGCCGCCTTGCCGCTCAAGCCGAACAGGAAATAAGCGGCCGCAGCAATGGCGATGCAGCTCGCCAGGACCTGCAGCAGACCGGTGCCGAACACCGACCGGCGCATCACCCACAACCGCTGCGGCGACAGCTCCAGGCCGATCACGAACAGCATCAGCACCACGCCGAACTCGGAGATCGTTGCAACCCCGCTGGTATCGCTGATCAGCCCCAGCAACGGCGGCCCGATCACCACCCCGGCAAGCAGGTAGCCCAGTACCGAGCCGAGCCGGAAACGCTTGGTCAGCGGCACCGCGATCACCGTCGCCAACAGGAAGACCACCGCGGTTTGCAGGAAATGATGGCTTTCCACGCGCTGGCTGCTCCGGTAGCTGCGGGCATGATTATTTCACGCAGCGTGCATCGCTGCGTCCACCGTGCGCTCGCGGCTGGCGGGTCGAACGCCGCATACGATCAGGCCCGCACATGGCGGGCCTGATCGTATCACTGGACAGCGAGGCCGTCTGGCACGGGTGCCATCTACTTCTTCGGGGCTTCCTTCAGGCCACGGTTCTCCAGCATCGGCTCGATGCTGGGCTCCTTGCCGCGCCAGTCCTTGTACATCCTGGCCAGCTCCTCGGTGTTGCCGCGCGACAGGATCATGGCGCGGAAGCGATCACCATTCTCGCGGGTCAGACCACCGTGATCCTTGAAGTCGACGAACGCGTCGTCGGCCAGCATCTCGGTCCACAGATACGCGTAGTAACCGGCCGCGTAGCCGTTGCCCCAGATGTGCTGGAAGTAGCTGGAGCGGTAGCGCGGCGGCACGTAGCTGAGATCGATGTGATCCTTCTTCAGGGCGGCGGCCTCGAACTTGTCCGCGTCCTGCAGCGGCGCATCCGCACCCAGGGTATGCCAGTTCATGTCGAGCAAGGCGGCGCCGACCAGTTCGGTCATGTCGTAGCCCTTGTTGAACTTGCCTGCGGCCTTGATCTTGTCGACCAGCGCCTTCGGCATCGGCTCGCCGGTCTTGTAGTTCTTCGCGTAATGGGCGAACACCTTCGGATCGGTCGCCCAGTGCTCGTTGAACTGCGACGGGAACTCGACGAAGTCACGCGCCGTGTTGGTGCCGGACAGGGTCGGGTACTGCTCGTCGGCGAACATGCCGTGCAGCGCATGGCCGAACTCGTGGAACATCGTGATCACGTCGTCGAACGACAACAAGGCAGGCTGGCCAGCGGCCGGCTTGGTGAAGTTGGTGACGTTGAAGATCACCGGCTTGGTGCCGAGCAGCTTCGATTGCGCCACCAGATTGTCCATCCAGGCGCCGCCACCCTTGTTGTCGCGCTTGAAGTAGTCGGTGTAGAACAGCGCCAGCGACTTGCCGTCCTTGTCGAACACCTCGTACACGCGCACGTCCGGCTGGTACACCGGAATGTCCTTGCGTTCCTTGAAGGTCAGTCCGTACAGCTGATTCGCGGCATAGAACACACCGTTTTGCAGCACGTCGTTCAACTCGAAGTACGGCTTGATCTGGTTCTCATCCAGGTCGTACTTCGCCTTGCGCACCTGTTCGGCGTAGTAGTTCCAGTCCCATGGCTGCAGCTTGAAGCTGGGCTGCTTCAGCGCCTTCTGATCCTTGTCGATCTGTGCCTGGATATCCTTCGCCTCGCGTTCGGCGCGAGCCGTGGCCGCCGGCACCAGCTGCTGCATGAACTTGAGCGCCGTCTCCGGCGTCTTCGCCATCTGGTCGTCCAGCTTCCACGCCGCGTAGTTCGGGAAGCCGAGCAGCTTGGCCTGTTCGGCGCGGATCTTTGCCAGTTCCTCGATCGTCTTGCGGGTATCGTTGGCGTCGCCCTGCTCGGCGCGGTTCCATGACGCCTCGAACAGCTTCTGGCGGCTGTCGCGATCGCTCAGATCCTGCAGCTCGGGCTGCTGGGTGGTGTTCTGCAGAGGCAGCACGTACTTGCCGTCCAGCTTGCGATCCTTGCCGGCCCGGGCCGCCGCGGCGAGTTCGGTATCGGACAGCCCGGCCAGCTGGGCCTTGTCGTCGAACACCGGTGCTGCGGCCTTGGTCGCGGCCAGCAGCTTGTTGGTGAAGGCGGTGCTGAGGGTGGACTCCTGCTTGTTCAGATCCTTCAGCTTCGCCTTGTCGGCGTCGGACAGCTTGGCACCGGCATGCACGAAGTTCTTGTAGACCACCTCGACCAGGCGCGCCGATTCCGGGTCGAGCTTGAGCGTGCCGCGCTGGTTGTAGATCGCCTCGACACGCTGGAACAGCTTGTTGTTGAGATAGATCGCATCGCGATGCGCCGCCAGTCTCGGCGCTTCTTCCTGCTGCACTTTCTGCAGCGCGTCGTCGGTGTTGGCGCTGGTCACTGCGCCGAATACCATCATCACGCGACTCAGCATGGCGCCGGATTTCTCCATCGCCACATAGGTGTTGTCGAAGGTCGGCGCATCCGGGTTGTCGGCGATCTTCTCGATCTCGGCCAGCTGCCGCTTCATGCCCTCCTCGATCGCGGGCTGGTAGTCGGCGTCGGTGATCTTGTCGAACGGCGGCGCCTGGAATGGCAGCGTGCTGGCCTGGAAGAACGGGTTGCTGGTCATGGCGGAGGTGGCCGATGCGGCAGCCACGGAGGCGGTCGATGACGGTGCGGTGGAGGTGCTGTTTGGCTGCTGCGAACAGGCGGCCAATGCCACGGTGGTGGCGATCACGATCAAGCGGAGACGAAGCATCGGGTTCCCCCAGGTAGTTGTCCGTGGTCGGGTACGGAGAGGTCGTTGACCTCCGACTGTACCCATACCGGAAGGGTTTTTCCAAGCACCCCATCTTTCCGTGGATGCCGCAATACTTCCCGCAGGACGGTTCAGGCAGCTCGCAGGTCGCGTAACTGCCATGCGCGGCCGATCAACAGCAGAAGCCGCTGTCGCACCACGCTCATCGGCAGGTCGGTGACCAGATCCACCTCGGTGTGCAGGTCGACAACCCGGGCATCCACCCGGGCCTGCGGGTCGATCATGGCCAGCTGGGTGTCCACCGCATCCGGATCGGGCTGCGCGGCACGCCAGCGCTGGAACAGGTCGTCGTGGCGCAAGGCCTGCTGTAGCGCGGTGGCGAAATCGTCCGGGCCGACGCCATCCCATGCAAAGCGCGGGTCGTCACCGCGTGCCTGGGTGATATCGGCGATCGAAAGATAGTAGTGGTTGCGAGCCATGTTGCCTCCCTGAGCGACGGGATCGTGTCGCAGAGTGATCGAATCACAGTCCGCGTGATGCCGGCCTGATGACCTGCGCTCCATTCAGCGCAGCCATGGCCTGATGCAAGGCCGACGCAGCTTGCGGCGGCGCCACCGCGTGGGGCAACACACCCAGACAGGGCGCCGGCAACAGCTCGCCGAGCGTCGCCAGATTTTCCTCCAGCGCCGCCATGTCAGGATCGATGCAGTTGCCGATCCAGCCCAGCAGGCGGCAACCGTCAGCCTCGATCGCCCGCACCGTGAGCAGGGCATGATTGAGACAGCCCAGCCGCAGCCCGACGACCAGGATCACCGGCAGCTGCCACTGCTTCGCGATGTCCGCCGCGAACAGCCCCGGTGCCAGCGGCACCAGCCAGCCGCCCACGCCTTCCACCACCACCCGCTGGTGGCCGGCACGCAATGACTCGAAAGCGGCCTGCATCGGAGCCAGCGAAATTTGCACGCCATCCCTGGCCGCCGCCAGGTGCGGCGACAACGGCGCGCGCAGGGCCACCGGATTGATCAGCGGATACGGCACGCCCTGGCTGCTGGCGGCCTGCAAGGCCAGCGCGTCCTCATTGCGCAAACCGTCCGGCGTCGCGTGGCAGCCGCTGGCGACGGGCTTCATGCCACAGGCGCGGTGACCGGCCGCGCGCAATGCATGCAGCAGCGCGCAGGCCGCGTGGGTCTTGCCGATGCCGGTGTCCGTACCGGCGATGAAAACGGCGCCGCCGAGCTCAGACAACGCCCGCTCCGCACGCCAGGTGATCAAGTGGTGATGTGTTGTTCATGACGTTGAAGCCTTTGGCACTGCGCCGGATGGCACAGCGCATAATAGGATCTTTGCGTCCGGATCAGGCCCATGTTCGAACTGACACCGCAAAGCTACGCCACCAAACAAGAGCATTACGCCGACCTGCTGCAACAGGCACGTGGCCTGCTTGCCGGCGAGCGCGACCTGATCGCCAACGCGGCAAATTTCGGCGCGCTGATCTATCACAGCCTGGCGCAGGTGAACTGGGCCGGCTTCTATCTGTTCGACGGCAGCGAGCTGGTGGTCGGCCCGTTCCAGGGCAAGCCGGCGTGCATCCGCATCGCCCTGGGTCGCGGCGTCTGCGGCACCGCCGCGCAGAGCCGGCAGACCCAGCTGGTGAGGGACGTCAATGCGTTCGCCGGTCACATCGCCTGCGACGCCGCCTCGCAATCGGAGATCGTGGTACCGCTGATCAAGGCCGACGGCAGCCTGCTCGGTGTATGGGACGTGGACAGCCCGGTCACCGACCGCTTCGACGAGGATGACCGGGCCGGAATGCAGGCGCTGTGTGCCGTCTTCATGGAATCCGTGCGCGGTTGACCGGCCTGGGCGGGAACGGCGGGCGTCGCTCCCACGGCCACGGGAAGTCCCTCGCCAACCGAAGCCCCTCAGCGTTCGCGTTCCTGGTGCGCGCCCTCGCGCGGCCGCGCCAGCAGCGTCATCACCGCCTGACGCGCCTCCTCCACGCCGGTTCCCGCCGAGGAGGAGAACACCTGCGCGGTGGCATGCAACTCTTCCGCCGCGAACTGCTTGCGCAGGACCGCCAGCGCCTGGGTGGCCTGGCCGCGCGAGAGCTTGTCGGCCTTGGTCAGCAGCAGATGGCAAGGCAGCTGGGTGGCGAAGCAGAACTCCAGCATCAGCCGGTCGAACTCCTTCAGTGGATGACGGATGTCGACGATCAGGATCAGCCCGCGCAGGCTGCGGCGCTGATGCAGGTAGGCATCGATCTCCAGCTTCCAGTGCTCGCGCATCTCCAACGGCACCTTGGCATAGCCGTAGCCGGGCAGGTCGATCAGGCGCACATCGGGCGTCGGCAGGCTGAACGCGACCATCTGCTGGGTGCGTCCGGGGGTCTTGGAGGTACGCGCCAGGCCCTTGTGGCCGGTCAGAGCGTTCAACGCGCTGGATTTGCCGGCGTTGGAGCGTCCGGCGAACGCCACCTCGGCGCCTTGATCGGCTGGCAACTGGCTGATGCGATGGGCAGCGAGCACAAACTGCGCGCCTTGCAGGGGATTCGACATGGGAATGGTTTGACCAAGCTAGGGTGGCAAAGGGATAATTCTGCGGTTTCTGCCTTCTGCAGGTGTCATGGCTGCAATTCAGGGCAGTGTTTGCAAGTCTCTCGGGAGTCAAGTGTATGAGTTTTCGGTCCGCTGGTTTTCGGCCTGCTGTTCTGGGGTCCGCCGTCGCCCTCGTGTTTGCACTGTCCGCCGGCGCGCTGATGGCACAAGACGCCCAGCCGGAAGCGGCGCCCGCTGCGGCCAGCACCGCCGTCACCCCGGCGGCGGCAACCACGGTGGCGCCCGCCCCGGTGGCTGCCCCGACAGTGGCCGACGCGCTGAAGCCGGGCGACGCCACGGCGGGTCAGGCCAAGGCCGCAGTCTGTGGCGCCTGCCACGGCATGGACGGCAACTCGACCAATCCGCAGTTTCCCAAACTTGCGGGCCAGAGCGCGCAATACATCGTGCGCCAGCTGAACGATTTCAAATCCGGCAAGCGTGCGAACCCGATCATGTCCGGCATGGCCGCATCGCTGTCCGAGCAGGACATGCACAATGTCGGCGCCTATTTCGCCAGCAAGACCTCAGTGCCCGGCGTCGCCGATCAGGCGCTGGTCGAGCACGGTGAGAAGCTGTTCCGTCAGGGCGACCTCAAGCGTGGCATCCCCGCCTGCATGGCCTGTCACAGCATCAATGGACGCGGCAACCCGGGCGCGATCTATCCGCAGCTGGCCGGCCAGCACGCAGGGTATGTCCAGGCGACACTGAAGGCCTGGCACGACGGCACCAAATGGGGCGACGATGGGCGTGCGCAAATCATGCCCTCGATCGCCAGCAAGCTGACTGGCGACGACATCGCCGCGCTGGCCAGCTACGTCGAAGGCCTGCACAGCACCGACAACCCGCCGGCCGCCGCCGCACCCTGATCGATGATGCGCCGACCTCAAGTGTCGGCGCTGTCGGTTTTACGCACCACTCCGTCGAGGTTTGCCATGTTGAAGCGTCTGCCGATCCTGTGTGCCACCCTGCTCGCGCTCGCCGCGTGCAGCCATGACAATGGCAACAGCACTGCCCAGTCCGCCGCACCCGCTGCAAGCGACACCACGTCGACGACAACGGCAGCCGTCGCCAGCAGCCCGACCCCGGCGACCACCAGCCCCGCACCGGCAACCGCCGCCAGCACAGCACCGGTGGCCAGCGGGACCACGGCATCCCAACCGACGCCCCCGCCCGCAGCCCCCTTCGTCGACAACGGCAAATGGGTTGAAGGCAAGAACTACTTTCTGATCGAGCCGGCGCAGCCGACCAGCCACCCCGGCAAGATCGAGGTGACCGAGGTATTTTCCTATGCCTGCCCGGCGTGCAACGCGTTCCACACCACCGCCGACCGGATCGCCAAGAGCCTGCCATCGAACGCGGTGATGAACTATCTGCCGGCCGCGTTCCGTCCCGACGAGAACTGGCCGCTCTACCAGCGTGCGTTCTATGCAGCGCAGGCACTGGGTGTGGTCGACAAGACCCAGGACGCGATGTTCGATGCCACCTGGAAAACCGGTGAACTGGCGACTTACGATCTGTCTGCCGGCAAGCCGAAGCCACACGGGGCATGGCCGACGATTGACGACATGGCCAAGTTCTACGCCAAGTACGGCGTCGACCCGAAGGAATTCGTCGCTGTCGCCAACTCGTTCACCGTCAACACCAAGATGAAGCGCGCGGACGACCTGGTGAAGGCCTACGGCGTGGAAGGCACGCCGACCATGATCGTCAACGGCAAGTACCGCTTCGGCCCAAGCACCACTGGCGGCTACGCCCAGACCATCGAACTGACCCAGTGGCTGGTGGCGAAGGAAGCCGCCGGCAAGTAAACCGATCGCCAGTGGGCCATGGTCCACGGGCGAACCACCGCCGCACCAGCGAAGAGAAGCCCCATGTTGAAGCGATTTGCCCGTCTGCACATGCTCACCTTGCTGGCTGGCCTGCTGCTGACCAGTGCCTGCAGCGCCCAGTCCAGCAGCGCGGCGCCCTACACCGAAGGCAACCAGTATGTGACCCTGCCCGGGCCGCATCAGCGTTACAGCGACACCGGCAAGGTGGAAATGGTCGAGGTGTTTTCCTACGGCTGCATCCACTGCGCACACTTCGCGCCGATCGCGGAACGGCTGCGCAAGGAGCTGCCTGCAGGAGTCGACTTCAAGTTGATGCCTGCTCCGTTCAGTGAGGCGTGGCTGCCGTATGCCCGCGCCTTCTATGCGGCGAAACGACTGGGCGTGGTCGATCGCACCCACCTGCAGCTGTTCACGGCAAAGTTTGACGAACACTACCCGCTCGCATCGATGGACGAGCTGGCCGACTTTTACGCCCGCCAGGGTGTCAATCGTGCCGACTTCATGCGCATCGCAACCTCCGAGCAGACCACCGCGAAGATGAAAAGCGATCTGGCGCTGATCCAGAAATGGCAGGTGGATGGCACGCCGACCCTGGTCATCGACGGCAAGTATCGCGTACTGAGCGAGCACGTCCACACCCAGGAAGAAATGGCCGCGGTGGCGCTGTG
>JAPHUU010000321.1 GCA_026193555.1 Rhodanobacter sp. | reverse complement strand
GCGAAGTCGATCATCATGATCGCGTTCTTCTTGACGATGCCTATCAACAGCACCAGCGCGATCTGCGCCACCACCGACAGTTCGGTGCCGGTCAGCCACAGCGCCAGCAGCGCGCCGACGCCGGCAGCCGGCAGGGTGGAGAGGATGGTGATCGGATGGATCAGATTTTCGTACAGCATGCCGAGCACGATGTAGACGGTAAGCACGGCCGCCAGTACCAGCCACAGCATGCCGCTCTGCGATTGCTGGAAGCGGCGGAAATCGGCGCCCACGTTGAGCTTGATGTCACCCGGCATGCGCATGTTGCTGGCCGTTGACTGGATGATCTGCAACGCCTGGCCCATGCTCACGCCGGGCGCGAGGTTGAAGCTCAGGTCCATCGTGGTGTACTGGTTCTCGTGGGTGACCTCCGAGGGCGCCAGACCCGACTCCTGCCGGGTGAACGCGGTGATCGGAACCATATGGCCGCTGCTGGATTTCACGTAAATGCGATTGAGCGCATCCGGCGTGGCGGTCTGGTTCGGCAACGCATTGACCACCACCTTGTACTGGTTGATGTCCGAGTAGATCGTCGACACCTGCCGCTGGCCGAAGGCGTCGTACAGGGCGCCGTCGACCGCACCGACGGAGATCCCGAGCCGCGCGGCCTTGTCGCGATCGATCACGATGTTCTGGCGCAGCCCGCCCTCATCGATGTCGCTGCCCACGTCGCGCAACATGGGGTTTTTCTTCAGCTCGGTAACCAGCCTGGGCAGCCATAGCTGCAGCCCGGCCAGGTCGTTGCCTTGCAGCGAGATCTGGTATTGCGCGCCCTGGCTGGTGCCGCCACCGCCGCCGCTGGGCAGGTCCTGCACCGGGCGCAGGCGCAGGTTGAGGTCGGGGTACTTGGCGGCTTTCGCGCTCAGGCGCGCCAGCACCGCGAAAGTGTCGTCCTTGCGGCCCTCGGCGCGGGTTTTCAGGTCGATGTTGAATGAGCCGCTGGTGCCCTGGCGGCTGCTGCCAAGGCGCGAACCCACGGTGGCCACGTCGGGATCGGCCATCAGCATCGCGGTGAGCCGCTCGAGACGCTGTTTGCTCTCGGCGAACGAGACCGTGGCACTGGAACTGGCCCGGCCCCAGATCAGGCCGGTGTCCTGCTGCGGGAACAGGCCGGTCTTGACCACGGTGAACAGGTAGAACGTCGCCACGATCAACGCCAGCGGGGTCAGCGCGAACAGCAGCGCGTGGCGCAGCGAGAACTCCAGCGCCTTGCGGTAGACACGCAGCATGCCGGCATGGAAGCGGTCCAGCACATGGCTGCGCGCAAGAGGCCGTGCCGCTGGCGCGCGCACGCGATGGCCGGAGAGGAAGCGCCCGCAAAGTGCCGGCGTGAGGGTCAGCGACACGACCGATGACACCACGATGGCGGCCACCAGAGTGATCGCAAATTCGTGCATGAACATGCCGGTGATGCCGCCGGCGAACAGCAGCGGGATGAACACCGCGATCAGCGAGGCGGTGATCGAGACGATGGTGAAGCCGATCTCCCTGGCGCCGGCCAGGGTCGCCTGCATCCGGGTCATGCCGTCGTCGATGTGGCGGATGATGTTCTCGATCACCACGATCGCATCGTCCACCACGAAGCCGATCGCGATCACCAGCGCCAGCAGGGTCAGGTTGTTCAGCGTGTAGTCGAGGATGTACATCACCACGAACGCCCCGGCCAGCGACAGCGGCACCGCCACCGCCGCGATCAGGGTTGGTGCCAGCCGGCGAAGGAACAGCGCCATGGTCAGGATCACCATCGCCAGCGAGATCAGCAGCGTGGCCTGCACCTCGTGCAGCGAGGCGCGAATCGTCGGCGTGCCGTCGAAGAATGGGGTCAGTCTGGTGCTCGGTTGCAGGAAGCCGCGCAACTCGGGCAACTGCGCCCTGACCCGATCGACGGTGGCAATGACGTTCGCGTCGGCCTTCTTGTACACGTACATCAGCACGGCCGGCTTGCCGTGGAACCAGGCCGCCTGGTATGCGTCCTGCTGGCCGGCGTAGACCTTCGCCACCTCGGACAGCCGCACCGGCGTCCCGTTGTGGCTGGCGATCACCAGCTGGGCAAATTGATCCGCCGTTTGCAGCGAGGTGGTGGCGTCGACCGACGTCCGGGTCTTGCCGTCGGTCAGGAAGCCTTCCGGCGAGGTTACATTTGCCGCGGCCAGCGCATTGCGCAGCTCGTTCGGCGAGATGCCCAGCGCATTCAGCGCGCGCAGATTCACGTCGACCCGAATCGCCGGTGTCGCCGCGCCAGCGATCTCCACCGATGACACGCCGGGCAGCTGGCGCAGCCGTTGCGCCAGCAGCGAATCCGCCACGTTGTAGAGGTCAGCCGCCGCCTGTGTGTCGGAGGTCAGCGCGAAGGCGATGATCGGGTCGTCGTTCGGATTCGCCTTCTGGTAGCTCGGAGCGCCGTTGAGGCCGCTCGGCAGATCCGGTGCGGCAGCGTTGATTGCCGCCTGCACGTTGCGCGCGGAGGCATCCAGGTTGGTGCCGGTGTCGAACAGCATGAAGACGAAGGTTCTGCCCTCGGAGCTGTGGGAACGCATCAAGGTGATGCCGGGCACCTGGCCCAGGTGCCGCTCCAGCGGCGCGGCCACGGTCGAGGCCATGGTGCTGGCGTCGGCACCGGCCTGGCTGGCCTGCACGAAGATCGCCGGGAACTGCATGTTCGGCAGCGCCGCCACGCCCAGCAGGAAATAGCAGATCGCGCCGGCCACGAACAAGCCCATCGCCAGCAACGAGGTACCGATCGGACGGCGAATGAAGGTGCCGGAGATGTTCATGAATCGGAGGGGACCGAAATGCGGGCGGTGGCATGCCGCCGAGGGCGTGGACGGATCATCCCACCCTCAACGCATCGGTGGCAAAACGGTCGATTGGAATGTGCTGCCACACCGGTTTTTGTGGCAGCGGCTTCAGCCGCGATGCTTCTGCCCCTCCCTTCCCGGAAGCAACAGCATCGCGGCTGAAGCCGCCTCCACGAACGCACCCGCAGCAGGCGCGAGACCATGCCGCGTGGAACCTGTCACGCCGCGCTCTGGTTCGCGGTCCTCAACGCACGCTGTTCACGACGCGCCGCCAGCCATTCCGAGAAACGCTCCATGTACAGATAGATCACCGGCGTGGTGTACAGCGTCACCAGCTGCGACAGCAGCAGGCCGCCGACAATCGACACGCCCAGCGGCCGGCGCAGTTCGGAGCCGATGCCGGTGCCCAGCGCCAGCGGCAGCGCGCCCAGCATCGCCGCCGCGGTGGTCATCATGATCGGCCGGAAGCGCAGCAGGCAGGCGCGACGGATCGCATCACGGGCGTTCATGCCGGTGCGCCGGGCCTCGATCGCGAAGTCGATCATCATGATCGCGTTCTTCTTGACGATGCCGATCAGCAGCACGATGCCGACGATGCCGTCCACCGACAGGCTCATGCCGCAGAGGATCAGCGCCAGCAGCGCACCGACGCCGGCCGGCGGCAGGGTCGAGATGATCGTCAGCGGATGGATGTAGCTCTCGTACAGCACGCCCAGCACGATGTAGATCACCACGATCGCGGCCAGCAGCAGCAGTACCTCGTCACCCAGCGACGAAGTGAACTCGGCCGCCTTGCCGACGAATTCGCCCCGCACCTGCGGCGGAAAGTTCTGCTGCGCCTCGATTTGGTGGATCGCCGACACCGCATCGGACAGCGAATAGCCCGGCGCGACATTGAACGACAGCGTCACCGCCGGCAACTGCTGCTGGTGGCTGATCACCAGCGGTGAACTGGTCACCGTGGCGCTGGCCAGCGATGACAGTGGAATCGTGCCGCCGCCGCCGACCTGGAAGCCGACATTGCCGGTGCCGCCGATGCCGGTCGGGGTCGCCGAATTGCTCGATTTCACCTGACCGAAGCTGGTCGCGTTGCTGCCGGTGAGCGCACCCGAACCGTTGCCGCGCACGGTCAGCTTGTTCAGCAGGTCGCTGCTGTTGCGGAACTCCGGCGCCACCTCCAGCACCACCCGGTACTGGTTGAGCTGGGTGAAGATGGTCGAGATCTGGCGCTGGCCAAAGGCGTCGTACAAGGTGTCGTCGATGGTCTGCACCGGCACGCCCATGCGGCTCGCCTTTTCGCGATCGATGGTGAGCTTCAGCGCATTGCCGTTGTTGGCGAGGTTGTTGTCGACGTCGGCCAGTTCCGGCCGCTGGCGCATCGCCTGGGTCATCTGGTCGGCGTATTTGGCCAGCTCGGCCGAGTTCACCTCGGACATCGCGTACTGGTATTCGGTGGCGGAGACGGTGCTGTCCAGCGTCACGTCCTGCACCGGCTTCAGATACAGCGCCACGCCCGGAATATTGGCTACCGCCCGTTGCAGTCGCGGCAGCAATTTGTCCAACCCGTCGCGATCGCCGCGATCCTTCAGCACGATGCTGAGCTGACCCTGGTTGAGCGTGGGGTTGATGGTGCCGGCACCGATGAAGGCAGCCACCCCGGCCACTGCGGGATCGGCACGCAACGCCTCGGCCACCGCCCGCGTGCGCAGCTCCATCTGCGGAAACGCGATGTTGTCGTCGGCCTGTACCACGCCGGTGATCAGGCCGGTGTCCTGTTCCGGCAGCAGACCCTTGGGGATCGCGATGTAGAGGAACACGGTGAGCACCACCGCACCGGCCGCCACCAGCACGGTCAGGCGCTGATGGTCGAGCACCCAGTCCAGCGTGCGGGCATAGAGATCCACCGTGCGCGACCACAGGTTGCGCTTGCCGGCCGCCGTGGCGCGCTCGTGCGCGTCGCCGCCCTCGGGCAACTGGTCGGGCTTCAGCAGGTAGGCGCACATCATCGGGGTCAGGGTCAGCGAGACCACCATCGAGATGGTCACCGCGATCGTCAGCACCCAGGCGAATTCATGGAACAGTCGGCCGGTGACGCCGGGCATCAGCAGCAGCGGCAGGAATACCGCCACCAGCGACACGGTCAGCGACAGCACGGTGAAGCCGATTTCCCTGGCACCGATCTCGGCCGCTTCCGGCCCGCTCTTGCCCTTCTCGATGTAGCGCACGATGTTCTCGATCATCACGATCGCATCGTCGACCACGAAACCGGTGGCCACGGTCAGCGCCATCAGCGACAGGTTGTCCAGCGACATGCCGGTGAACGACATCACCCCGAACGTGCCCAGCAGCGACAGCGGCACCGCCACCGACGGGATCACCGTCGCCCATAGCCGGCGCAGGAACACGAAGATCACGCCGACCACCAGCAACACGGTGAGGATCAGGGTGAACTCGACATCGTGCACCGAGGCGCGGATCGTCACCGTTCGATCGGCGAACACGTCCAGGTGCACGTCGGCCGGCAGCGCTGCACGCAGCTCGGGCAGCACGCGGCGGATCTGTTCCACCGTCTGCACGATGTTGGCGCCCGGCTGGCGGCGGATGTCCAGCAGCACCGCCGGCTTGCCGTTGGCCCACGCGGCGAGCTGATCGTTCTCGACCCCATCCACCACGCTGGCCACGTCAGACAGCCGCACCGGCGCATTTTTCTTGTAGCTGATGATGGTGTTCTTGTAGTCGGCCGCGTCGGACAACTGGTCGTTGGTGCCGATGCTGTAGCTCTGGGTCTTGCCGTTGAGCGTGCCCTTGGGCGCGTTGACGTTGGCCTGGGTCAGCGCCGAGCGCACGTCCTCCATGGTCAGGCCGAGGTTGGCCAGCTGCGCCGGATTGACCTGCACGCGCACCGCCGGGCGCACGTTGCCGGCGATCGACACCAGCCCCACGCCCTGCACCTGCGACAGCTTCTGCGCCAGGATCGAATCGGCCAAGTCATTGACGTCGCGCAGCGGCCGGCTGTTCGACTGCAACGAAAGCGTGAGGATCG
>JAPHUU010000065.1 GCA_026193555.1 Rhodanobacter sp. | reverse complement strand
TGTGCGCGATGCTTTTGACAACGTCACCAGGAGCCTCGCGCACAGTGTGCGCTTCTATGGCATTCCGATCAGGCAGTCGCGTCGCCGGTGATGCTGTTCCTGCGGTGGCGCAGGTGCACGACAAGGTTGTAGACCGAGACGAATACCGGAAAGAAGTTCGACAGGATGCCCACCGAGTCGTTCTTGCCGATGATGAAGTAGGCCAGCAGCAACGCGCTGCCGCACACCGACAACCACCAGAAAGCCAGCGGCATCACCACCCGCTTGTACTTGCGCGTGTAGTACAACTGCACGAACCAGCGACTGGTGAACATCAAGGTGCCGGCATAGCCGACCAGTTTCCACGGCGTCACATGAAACTGCTGCAGCGCATGGAGGATCGGGACCAGATGTGCGTTGAGGAAATCCATGACAGCGTTTTCATGTGCGAAAGATCCGCAAGTCTACCAACCTGCCCGCGGCTGGCGTGCCGGATGCATCACAGGCATTGACCGGCTCGCCAGCTGCCCCTAAAATTGCCCGTTCTCGGCGGGCGGTTAGCTCAGCGGTAGAGCACTGCCTTCACACGGCAGGTGTCACAAGTTCGATCCTTGTACCGCCCACCAACGAATCGACACCAAAGGGTCCGGCAACGCCGGGCCCTTTGACGTTTCACGCCGGCATCACCCGTTGATATGCGATGCTGAATAGATGTGTTCGGCTACCCAACGGCGAGCGGCCACGTACGAGTCACGATCTGGTGCGGTGCGATGCCCAACGACAATCGCTGGAACAGTGACCCTGTCCTAGAACTTCGCATCCCCTGACCATGATCATGGACCGGCTTGCTTGACCAGCGCTGCGAGCCGGTGTTTCTCGAACGGCATCGGGCTGACGCAGTTCATCCTTGGCAGGACGGCAGCAGTGAAGCTCTGCCCGTGCCTTCTCTCCACCTTCTGTGGGCCGAACAGCATTTCGCTGCAG
Organism: Rhodanobacter sp.; assembly: GCA_026193555.1. Classification (GTDB taxonomy): domain Bacteria; phylum Pseudomonadota; class Gammaproteobacteria; order Xanthomonadales; family Rhodanobacteraceae; genus Rhodanobacter. The sequence goes on along the minus strand of JAPHUU010000065.1, from coordinate 1,199 downwards.
GCATTATCCCGGCAGTTGCCGCGGCGGCTCATCGCGCGGTGATCCTCTGGTCCTTGATGTAGATCTCGGGCAACCGGCCTAAGATGGAGCCCACTGACCTCTGGATAAGCGGGCTGCAAGGAGACACTGCTCATGCAAGAGCGACCGATCAAGGCGCACGGCGATCTCGCGAGTGAAGAAGTTCGGCACTCCGATTGTCGCTACCGCAGGCTGTTCGAAACCACGCAAGATGGCCTTTTGCTACTTGAAACGGCGAGTGGCTTGGTAAGTGACGTCAATCCTTACCTTGTCGATCTGCTTGGTTATGCGCATGGGGAGTGGGTGGAAGAACTGTTTTGGGAAGCCGGCCCATTCGCACACAGCACCGATAGCAAGGCAATGTTCGCGGACATGCAAACGGCCGACTTCGTCCGCTACGAAGACGTTACGCTGAGGACCAAGGCCGGGGCACGCATCGACGTCGAATTCGTAAGCAACTCTTACGACTGCGAAGGCATCAAGGTCATTCAGTGCAACATCCGCGATATCAGCGATCGCAAGGCCCGCGAGGCGAAATTCCAGCGACTCACGCATCTCTATGCAGCGTTGAGTCAGGCCAACCAAGCCATTGTGCATTGCTCCGATGAGGGTGAACTATTCCTGCAAATCTGCCATGCCGCCGTGAAATTCGGTGGCATGAAAATGGCGTGGGTTGGCTTGGTCGAGACAGACACACTCAGGGTACGACCGGTTGCCAATGTTGGTGAAGACACCGAGTATCTGAACGACATCCATGTATCCATCGACGCAAACAGCCCGTTCGGCCGCGGGCCGACAGGTACGGCCATCCGCGAAAGCAAACCGCAATGGTGTCAGGATTTGCTGAACAATCCGTTGTCATCCCCTTGGCACGAGCACATCGTGCGCCACGGTCTGGCGGCATCAGCGTCACTACCCTTGAGCCGCAACGGCATGGTTATTGGTGCACTTACCCTGTATGCCGGAGAGACTGGCGCTTTCGACGAAGCTGCACGCAGATTACTGGTTGAGATGGCAACCGATATCAGCTTCGCGCTCGATGTATTAGCCCGTGAGGTGCAGCGCAAGAATGTGGAAGAGGAAATAGCATCCAAGAATGCAATCCTCGAGACACAACAGGAGACATCGCTCGACGCCTTTCTCGTGGTCGACGAAAATCGACGCATCATTTCCTACAATCA
>JAPHUU010000316.1 GCA_026193555.1 Rhodanobacter sp. | reverse complement strand
GGCGAGGCCATGTCGAAATAGCGCAGCGGCCGCCAACCCTGCGACACGTTGAAATAGGTCTCGTTGCCGTGGCCGAAGTCGTTGCCGATGCCCAGCCCGAACAGCGGCACGTTGCGCGCGTCAGCCTCGTGGATCAGCGGGCGGCTGAGGAACGGTGGCCTGACGGATTCGTTCACCGCCACGCGCTCGTGCTCCAGCCGCACCGAGGGCACGATGTGGAAGCGGTGCGGCAGGCGGAACACGTTCTCGGCGAACACTGCGTAATAGTCCGAGCTGCGCGACTGGCGCAGCCGCGGCGCGCCGCTGCGATCATGGCGGTCGACGTAAAGATCGCTGCTGCTCCACTGCCGAAACGGATCGTCGCCATGGAACAGCGTGGTGCCGAGGGTGAAGGCGTTGCCCTTGCCCCACTTCCTGCGCAGGCGCAGGTCGGCGCCGCCGGTGCGGAACTGCTCGTCCTGCACGGTGGTGCTGCTCGGCCGCGGCGGCGCCAGCGCCCCACTGGCGGAACGGCTGGCCAGATCCTGCCAGGCGAACCACAGCTTGCCCTCGAACAGCCAGCCGTTGCCGAATTCGGCCCGGTGGCCCAGCACCAGCTGATAGCGGTTGACCCAGTCGCGGTTGTAAGGCGTCGGCGTGGCGCGCGGGTTGGCCTGCCACTGCGGATAGCCCAGTCGTCCGGCATCGCCGGAGGCCGCATCGATCGCATGCAGGTCGAACCACCACAGCTGCTTGTCGTCCGGGCGATAGCCGAGGTACAGATCGGCCTGGCGCATCTGCGAGCCGGCGTTCGTCCGGTTGCCGTCGCTGCCCACGTAGGCGGCATCGGCGCGATAAGTCCAGCGGCCGCTGCTGCCCTCGACCGCGTTGTAGCTGGAATACAGACCGTGGTTGCCGATCACCTGTTCGCTGCTGGCGGAAAACGGTGCGCCGGGCGCGGGGCGACGCGACACCAGGTTGATCACCGGCGCCGGCTCGGGCCCGTACAGCAGGCTGGAACCGCCGCGGATCAGCTCGACTTCGGACAGGCTCTGGGTCAGCGGCATCGCGTACAGGGTGGGAAAGCCGATCCAGTCGCTTTCCAGCGGGATGCCGTCCTGCATCACCAGCACGTATTCGGATTCCTGCGGGTTGCCCAGACCGCGATAGCTGAGGTTGAACTGGGTCGGCGTCGGCTGCTGCGACACCTGCACCCCGGGCGAGCGCGCCAGCAACTGGTCGAGGTTGTTGCCGATCACCGTCGGCTGGTCGGCCAGATGGGTCACCGTGGTCTTTTTGGTCACGGTGATTCGGGTGCCGTCGACTTCGGGCAGCATGTGCTCGAGCTTGGCCTTGAGGGTCTCACGCCAGCTCTCGGCATGAACATCGACCGGCGCGAGGTTGGTGGATGACTTCGGCACGGAGGGTGCGGCCTGCTGCGCTGGCGCAGCGATGGCAACGAGTGCCATGGCCACAGCCAGCGGCAGCAGAGCGTGGCGCGATATTGACATGCGTGGTTTCCGTTGAGCGTTCAGCCGGTTCTTATCGCCTGCCCGGCGACAGAACACCATAGGCCAGAGGTTTGGGTGCCGCGGGATCGCGTTGCAACAGCAACCGGCATGTACTCACTGTCGGTCGCTTCCAGCAAGGGCCTCGAAGTCCACTGTCGGGGCCTCGCGAACAGAACGACAGGCGGCGGGCACCACAGAGGTGGTCGCGTGTGCGGGTGGCTGCGCGGCTTGCCGGGCATGGATCCCGGCATCTTCCACGACGCCTCGGCCACCGGCCAGGAGCCGGCTGGCGCCGGTGGCAGCGTCACTCATCGCGTCGGCGCCAGCCCCCGGATGGCACGCACCACAATCGACGAATCCCGGCTCAACGCGCAGATCGAGCAGGACCTTCGTCACTTGCGCCGTGACAGGACACACTCGGATAGTTGGAGGAATTGCCTTGCTTCAGCGTTTTTATCATTGCGCACTCCGCCACCGCAACAGGAACCCCTCGACCATGCCCAGCCACTGCCGCCGCATTCTGTCACTTGCCATTCTGTCAGCCCTTGTCGCCACTCCCGCATTCGCCAACACGAGCGCGGCCAAGCCAGCCAAGACTGCCGCGTCCACCGACAAGGGACCGTTCGCGGAGCTGCATTTCCGTGATCTGGGCCCGGCCGTCGCCGGTGGCCGCGTGGCCGCTGCGGTCGGCATTCCTGGCGACCCGTTGACCTATTACGTTGGCGCCGCCGCGGGTGGCGTGTGGAAGACCACCGACGGCGGTGAGCACTGGAAGCCAATCTTCGAGCATGAGGCCAGCGCCTCGATCGGCGCGATCGCGCTGGCGCCCTCGAACCCCAACCTGGTCTGGGTCGGTACCGGCGAGAGCAACATCCGCAACGACATCACCGACGGTGCCGGCGTGTACCTGTCCACCGATGCCGGCAAGAGCTTCAAGCGCATGGGCCTGGCCGACGCCGGCCAGATCGGCAAGATCATGGTCGACCCGCACAACGCCGATCACGTGCTGGTCGCGGCGCTGGGCCATGCGTGGGGTCCGAATGCCGAACGCGGCGTGTTCGAGACCACCGACGGTGGCAAGACCTGGAAGAAGACGCTGTTCGTCGACAACAAGACCGGTGCGGTCGACATGGCGATGGCGCCGGGCAACCCGCAGGTGCTGTTTGCCAGCACCTGGGAGGTTGTACGCCATCCGTGGAACCTGGTAGACGGCGGCAAGGGCAGCGCCCTGTGGCGCTCCACCGATGGCGGCGCCAGCTGGCAAAAATTGACCGAAGGCCTGCCCGAGGGCCCGCTGGGCCGCATCGCGGTGGCTACCGCGCCAAGCGATCCCCAGCGCGTCTACACATTGGTCGAGACCAAGCCGGGCAAGGGCCTGCTGTTCATCTCGCACGATCTGGGCGACAAGTGGACCGAGGTCAGCGACAACCACCAACTGGACGTGCGGCCGTTCTACTTCTCGCGCTTCGTGGTCGCGCCGACCGATGCCGACAAGCTGTACTTCATGTCGTTCCACCTGATTCAGTCCGACGACGGCGGCAAGACCGCGCACGTGGCCGACAAGGGCGTGCATCCGGATCATCACGCGCTGTGGATTGATCCGGGTAACCCGAAGCGGATCCTGCAGGGCAACGACGGCGGCGTCTACCTCAGCCAGGACGGCGGCAAGAGCTGGCGCTTCCTCGACGCCCTGCCGATCGAGCAGGACTACATGGTGGCTGCCGACGAAAGCACGCCCTATCTGCTGTGCGCCGGCCTGCAGGACAACGCCGGCTGGTGCGGCCCTTCCAGCTCGCTGGCCGACAAGGTGCTGGGCGCGAACGACTGGTTCAACGTGGTCGGCGGCGACGGCGAGTACGTGGTGCCGGCCGGCAAGGACCTCATCTACAACGACGCCCAGGACGGCGCGATGAGCGTGTTTCACCGCGATACCAGGCGCAGCGACTTCATCATGCCGTACCTGCATGGCCCGGCCTTCGTCAACGACTTGCCGCTGACCGAGGTGAAATACCGTTTCAACTGGACCACGCCGATCGCGGTCGACCCGCACGACGCCCGCACGGTCTACGCCGGCGCCAACGTCATCCTCAAGTCCACCGACGCCGGGCAGACCTGGGTGCCGATCAGCGACGACCTGACCCGCAACGACAAGGCCAAACAGGCGTTGTCGGGCGGTCCGGTGAACCTGGACCTGTCCGGTGCCGAGAGCTACGACACCGTGCTGTCGCTGAGCATCGCGCCGTCAGACACCAAGGTGCTGTGGGCAGGCACCGACGACGGCCTGGTGCAGCTGACCCGCGACGGCGGCGCACACTGGTCCAATGTCACCCCGGGCGGCGCACCGAAATGGGCACGCGTGTATCAGGTCGGCGTGTCGGCGAGCCAACCGGGGCATGCCTGGGTCGGGTTCGACGCACATGAACTCGACGACCGTCATGCCTACGTCTACCGCACCGGGAACTTCGGCAAGAGCTGGACGCGGATCGACAAGGGCCTGCCGGACGCCCCGGTGTCGGTGGTACGCGAGGACCCGGAGCACGCCGGCGTACTGGTCGCCGGCACCGACATCGGCGGCTGGATTTCGCGCGACAACGGCGGCCACTGGAGCAAGCTCGGCGCGAATTTTCCGACCGTGCCGGTAGTCGACGTGAAGTTCGTGCAGGGTGATCTGGTACTGGCCACGCATGGCCGCGGGATCTTCGTGTTCGATCATTTCGCACCGCTGGCCGAATACAGCGATGACATGGCCAAGCAGCCGCTGCATCTGTTCACCCCTCGAGCGGGAATCCAGTTCGTGCGTTGGTCACGTGGCGAAGGCGCCGAGCCGCTGTACACCGTGCCCAACGCACCCGACGGCGTGGTGATCGACTACAGCGTGCCCAAGGCAATCAAGGCAGCCAAGAAGGACAAGCACGGCGCGGTCACGCTGACCGTGCGCGACAGCGCCGGCCGCGTCATCGCCACGCGCTACACCAATGCCAAGGCGGGCGTGAATCGCTATGTCTGGAACATGCATTACGACGGTGCCACCAAGCTCGATTTCGACAAGCCGCAAAACGAGGACGAGAAAAAGGACAAGGACGGCAACAACAGCCACGGCCCGATGGTATTGCCCGGCAGCTATCAGGTCACCGTCAGCGCCGATGGTCACAGCGCCAGCGAGAGCGTGCTGGTCAAAGCCGACCCCAACCAGAAGCCGGCACCCGAGGCCGGGCAGGCGATCCTGCAGCACGCGCTGGCCGCCCGCAACGAACTGGGCACGCTCAACGACATGCTCAACCGGGTCACCTCGATGCGCGCCACGCTGAAACAGTTCGAGGACAAGGCCGGCGACGACGCGCGCTACGTCGAGGCACTGAAACTGGCGAAGAAGCTCGACACCGAGCTGAACAGGTTCCGCGACAGCATCTACGCGCCCGGCGTGCAGCACGATGTGCTCGAGGACGACCTCAAGCAACTGTCCGATCTGCACGGCAGCTTGCAAGCACTGGCTGGCTATGGCTTCTCCGGTCTGCAGGGGCAGATGCCCACGCCGGCCCTGCTGGATATCGCACAGCAACTGCAAGGCAAGGTCGAGGCCAAGGTCAGCCAGTTCAACGCACTGCTCGCCGGCGACGTGGCCAGCTACAACCGCGCCGCCTTTGCAGCCGGCGCGCCAACGCTGATGACCGGCGAGCCGGCGAGGATCGCCGCCGTCGCCCAGTAACCGACCACACAGGGACCGAGCGGCGGGGCCGGAATGCGGCTGGCGCAAGGATCAGGCAAGGGACCTCTCCCGCACGCGGGAGAGGTCGGGGGCGAGCAGACACTGCTTGCCCCGATCCCTGCCTTTCTCACGAACCGGCGCCCAACGGGCAAGGTGGGTGCCCGTCTGCACGTCGCAGGAGTAGGCTTGAACGTCAACTCACGCGGAGGCCCGAACCATGTCCCATCGCACCTGCAAATTCCTGCTCCTGCTGGCAAGTGCACTGCTGCTGCCATGCTTCGTCGACGCCACCACCGCGCCGACCGCCAGTACCACCGCCCAGCTGCAGCACGCCGTCGACGGCCACTGGCGTTCCGCCGAACACAAGGCACGTGACCGCTATCGCCACCCGGTCGAAACCCTGCAGTTCTTCGGCATCAAGCCAGACATGACGGTGATCGAACTCGACGCCGGCGGCGGCTGGTACAGCGAGATCCTGGCGCCGTTCCTGTACGACCACGGCCACCTGATCGAAGCGGGCTCACCCAAGTTCGCCGACAAGGTGAAGGCCAACCCGGCCGTGTTCGGCCACGTCGAGAAAGTCATCCCGTTCACGCCGCCACTGCAGCTCAAGCTGGGCTCGCCGGCCTCCGCCGACATGGTGCTGACCTTCCGTAACACCCATGACTGGCTCAACCGCAGCCCCGACACCCTGGCCGCCGCGTTCAAGTCGGTCTACGACGTGCTCAGGCCCGGCGGCGTATTCGGCGTGGTCGAGCACCGTGCCAAGCCGTTCTCCGATGCGGTGGAATCCGCGAAGAAGCTGCACCGCATCCCCGAGGATTATCTGATCGCGCTGGCGCTGAAGACCGGTTTCCGCCTCGACGGGGTGTCCGAAATCAACGCCAACCCAAGCGACCCCGAGGACGTCAACGTGCACCGCCTGCTTCCGGATCTTGCCGGCCCCGACAGCGAGCACGCGAAGATGAAGGCAGTCGGCGAATCGGACCGGATGACGCTGCGGTTCGTGAAACCGTAAATCGGGCGATGTGGCTGCAATGACCGCTGCCGACGATGCCTGTCATGCATCGGCTTGCGGCCACAGGGTCCCGTTTGCGGGAAGCGGGACGGCCGCAACAGCAGCGCGCTCGATGCATGGCGTATCGGAATCGATCTGACCGATCCACGCCATCCTCATGCCGCCCGAGTCCACCGAAATCCGGACGGTCTGGAGGTTCATCGTGTGCCCGCCCCGGTGGCCAGGGATCGTGCGGACAGGTTGACCACCATGCCCTGAAAATCAGAAGCATTCGACGTTGAATTGCTTCACTCGGGCACCTCGGACGCCGACGCGCGCCCGTCATCAAGCCCCGGTGCATGGACCTGATCGAACATCTCGAAGCGATGACGGCCACTCGCCTTCGCGCGATACAGCGCGGTGTCGGCGGCGTGCAGCAGTTCGTCACTGCTGCCGTAGCGGTGGTCGCCGATCGCAATGCCGATGCTGACAGATGGCTCCAGCACCTCGCCCGCTGTTTGCAGCGGTTCATGCAGCGCCTTCAGCACCCTCTGCGCCACATTCACCGCGCTTGCTGGTGCCTCGATATCCTCCAGTACGATCGCAAACTCATCTCCGGACAGCCGCGCCACCAAGTCCGGATCGCGCACGCAAAGCTGCAGCCGGCCGGAAATCATCTTCAGAAACTCATCACCGGCCAAGTGGCCAAAGCTGTCGTTGATCGACTTGAAATGGTCGATATCCAGGTACAACAGCGCGCAACGTCGCTCGGGCTTGCGCTTGAGCACGCCCAGCAGGTGATCAACCCGGTCACACAGATAGCCACGGTTCGGCAGGCCTGTCAGTGCATCGTGCATGACCTGGTGCCGAAGCTGCTCCTGCACCCGTTCGCGTTCGGCAATCAGCGTGCGCAACTCTTGCGTACGCTCCTCCACCCGCTGCTCCAATTGCATCTTGGCCTGCTGCAACGAGGCCGCCGAGCGCCGACGGCGGATGCTGTTGGCAATTTGCGAGGCGGCAAAGGACAGCAGCTCCCGGTCGGCTTCGTTATAGCTGACCGTGTCTACCAGACTCTGCACTGTCACCAAGCCAATCACCTCATCCCCGACCAGCAACGGCACGCCCAACCAGCATGTGGCGGGTTGGCCAACGTGCTGGGGTACCACCACGCCCTGACCACTCAGCGCATCGATCTCCGACTGCTGCCTCAGCAACAGCGGCGTCGCCGTGCGCAACACGTATTCGCTCAAACCATGACCGATCGGGCGCGAGGGCATCCCGCGTGTCTCGGTATCCACGTAATAAGGGAAATCCAGGTGCTGGCAATCCTCCGATATCAGCGCAATGAAAAAGTTCTCCGCGTTGAGCAAACGACCAACGACGACATGAACCTGCTCATAAAACGAGTCCTCGTCAATCTCAGCCGTCGCCAGCTGCGCCAACTGGAACAAGACCGTCTGCAGCGCTTCGGCCCGCTGGCGTTCGACGACCTCTCCCTGCATGGCGACGTTGGCCTCGACCAGCTCCTGCGTGCGCCTGCGTACTTGCTGCTCCAGCGCGTCCCTGCCCTGCCTGCGCTCCAGTGCAGTCAGGATGTGGCTGGCGACAAACTCCAGCAGCACGCGATCTTGTGTGGTGTAGATGGTGTCCTTCAGATAGCTCTGCACGACCAACGCACCGCGGGCCTGGCCATCACGCAGCATGGGCACGCCGACCCAGTAGGCATACTCGGGACCGAGAATCCGCAGCGGCGCCTCGACCAGCGCGTGCAGCGATTCATTGCGGCCCATCAGGGCCTTTCCGGTAGTCAGCAGGTGCCAGGTTCGCGTGCCGTTCCAGAACTCCAGCGGCGTTTCCCCGGCGTCCTCCATGCGTTCATCGTTCTCGGTGTCCGCGTAGTAGAGGAAACGCACCGTGTCCCGCTCGGGATCGTAGCGCAGCAGGAAGAAATTCTCGGCATACAGCAACGTGCCGACGATGCCCTGGATACCGCGCAACATGTCGGACATGTCCAGCTCCGACCCGGCCAGATCGGCAATCGAGAACAACGCATGCTGCAGCTTTTCAGAGCGCTCCACTTGCTGGTGCGACTCGCGCAGGCCAGCCAGTTCCAATTCATGCAGCAGATGGTGACTGGCCAGCGCGAAGTGGGATTCGAGCACCATACGCAACGCGTGTTCCTGCTGCCCGGAAGCAAACTGAAGCAACAGTGCGATGGGCTGACCCGACAACAGACGCCATACCACCCGTCGCCGGTCGTCGCTCAGGCAAAACCCGTGATCGGCCAGCCCTTCCCGTGCCCAGACCACGTCGCCGGGTGTCACCGCCGCGCCTTGCGTTGGCGTCGCGCCATCACGCCACAACAGACTGGCTTTTTCGCAACCGGGCAACGACGCAGCCAAGGCCAGGATGACCGCACCGACTGCCGCTGGCGAGTCAGCCCCAATCAACCGTCGCTGCCATGCCAGCAGTTCTGCCGCGCTGGCAGATGTCGGGGTCGGGGCGCGCGGCTCACTCATCGGAAGCAATGCTCCGGCTGTTCTCGCGACGGCCCGGCTGGCTGTAGTTGACGCCTCTAGCGTGCATCGTTGATCGGTGTCCCCTGAGGCGCGCGGACCGGATCGGCTGGTACGCGATGGCGGATAGTTCCTTTGGAGCCGTCAGTGTCTTCCGGACGCAGACGGCGAACCCAAGTTACAACATGCAACGTCCAAGCCGGAAAATGTAGGAGAATGTGATGCTTATCACATGTTACCAAACCGGTGGCCGCGGCGTGGGGCGGCCACCCGATGCATCCTCGCGATGTAGTAGCGGCCTTGAGCACACCACCCCACTGCACCGTACACTGACCACCTTGACCTAGCCCACCCCGGGAAACTGTCCATGCACCTGCGTCGCTGTCTTGCCGTGTTTGCCCTTGGCCTCGCCACCACCCTCACCGTCCATGCCACGGTCGATCCATCCCTGTACCAGGGTCTGAGCTGGCGGCTGATCGGACCATTCCGCGGTGGCCGGGTGTTGACGGTGGCGGGAATTCCCGGCGACAGCCGTCATTTCTACTTCGGCTCGGTGGGCGGCGGCGTATGGGCGACACAGGATGCGGGGCGCACCTGGCAGCCGATCTTCGACAGCGAGAAGGTCGGCTCGATCGGCGCGCTGGCGCTGGCTCCGTCCGATCCGAAGACGATCTACGTGGGCACCGGCGAAGCGGACATGCGTTCGGACATCGCGCATGGCAATGGCGTCTACAAGAGCGCCGACGGCGGCGCGCACTGGTCGCATATCGGGCTGGACGACACCCGCCAGATCGCCAGCGTGCTGGTCGACCCGCGCAACCCGGACGTGCTGTTCGTTGCGGCGCTGGGCCATGCCTACGGCCCGAACGCCGAGCGCGGCGTGTTTCGCTCCACCGATGGCGGCGCGCACTGGAACAAGGTGCTGTTCAAGGACGACGACACCGGCGCGATCGACCTGGCGTTCAAACCAGGCGACCCGAACACGATCTATGCGGCGCTGTGGCAGACCCGGCGTCCGCCGTGGAGCGTGTACCCGCCTTCCAATGGACCGGGCAGCGGCCTGTACGTGTCGCATGATGGCGGCAGCCACTGGAGCCAGGTGCAAGGCCACGGCTTTCCCGCGCATCCAGGCCGCATCGGCCTCGCGCTGGCGCCGAGCCAGCCGAACCGGGTATTCGCCCTGGTCGACGCAGCCGGCGGCGAAGGCGGCCTGTACCGTTCCGACGACGGTGGCGCGCACTGGAAGCACGTCACCGACGACCAGCGGATCTGGCAGCGTGGCTGGTATTTCTGCCGGCTCACGGTGGATCCGAAGAACGCCGACCGCGTCTATGTGATGAACACTATCGTGTTGCGCTCGGACGACGGCGGCAAGCAGTTCATCGCGTTGAAGGGCGACCCCACCGGCGACGACTTCCACCAGCTGTGGATCGACCCGACGAACCCCGACCGGCAGATCCTCGGCGTCGACCAGGGAGCGATGATCACCATCAATGGTGGCCAGACCTGGAGCAGCTGGCACAACCAGCCGACCGCGCAGATCTACCACGTCAGCACCGACAACCAGTTTCCGTACTGGGTCTACGGTGCGCAGCAGGATTCCGGCGCGGTGGCGCTGCCCAGCCGCGGCGGCAGCAGCGACGGCATCACCATGGAGCAGTTCCACGAGATCACTGCCGGCGGCGAGAGTGGCATGATCGCGCCTGACCCGGACGACCACGACACCGTCTACGGCGACAAGGTCGACAAGCTGGACATGCGCAGTGGACAGACCCGCAACATCGACCCCACCCTGGCCTACCCGGCCGCGCATTACCGCGGTGCGTGGACGCTGCCGCTGACATTTTCCAAACACGGCACCAAGACCCTGTACTTCGCCAACCAGCGGCTGTTCCGCACCACCGACGGTGGCGACCACTGGGCACCGATCAGCCCCGACCTGACCCGAGAAAATGCGGGCACACCGGCCACGCTCGATGCGACCACCGCGGCCGACGACAACCACATCGACAGCCAACGCGGGGTGATCTATACCATCGCGCCCTCGCCGCTGAACGCGCATGTGCTGTGGGTCGGCACCAACGACGGCCTGGTCTGGCGCAGCGACGATGACGGTACACACTGGCGCCAGGTCACGCCGAAGGCGGTCACGCCGTGGTCGAAGATCGCCGGCATCGAGCTGTCCCCGTTCGATGCCAAGGTGGCGTACCTGGCGGTCGACCGTCACCGCCTCGACGACGACACGCCGTATATCTACCGCACCAGCGACGGCGGCAGCAGCTGGGTGCGCATCGATGGCGGCATACCGCGCGACAGCTTCGTCAATGTGGTGCGGACGGATCCGCTGCGCCAGGGCCTGCTCTACGCCGGTACCGAGAAGGGCATGTATGTGTCGTTCAACGACGGCACGCAGTGGCAGTCGTTGCAGCAGAACCTGCCGACGACCTCGGTGCGCGACATCGACGTGCACGGCAACGATCTGGTGCTGGCCACGCATGGTCGCGGCTTCTGGATCATGGACGACGTCAGCGCGCTGCGGCAGCTGGATCACGCGCGCACCAATGCCGCCATCCTGTTCAAGCCGGCCGATGCGATCCGTGCGCGCCCTGCCAGCTTCACCGGCACGCCGCTGCCGAAGGACGAGCCGACCGCCGCCAACCCACCCGACGGGGCCATCATCGACTACGCGCTGCCGAAAGCGGTCAAGGGACCGGTCACGCTGAGCGTGCTGGATGCGCAAGGCCACATCGTGCGCAGCTTCAGCAGTGCAGACAAGGTAACGCCGCCCGATCCGGCCAAGCTGGCCTATGCCCCGGAATGGGTGCCGGCGCCGATGACCCTGTCGACGACGGCGGGCATGCATCGCTTCGTATGGAACCTGCGCTACCCCGCGCCGACCGACGCGGCTCCGAAGCGCTCATCGGAAAGCGGCGTGTGGGCTCCGCCCGGCCACTACAGCGTCACCCTCACGGTGGCCGGCAAGACCTATCGGCAACCGCTGCAGGTGTTGCCTGACCCCCGCGTGACCGTGTCGATCGCCGCCCTGCAACGCGAGTTTGCGCTGGCACGCCAGGTGGAGCAACTCTCGGTGCGCACCACCAAGGCGAGCGCCGAGGCGACCAAGCTGCTCAAGGCGCTGGATGCACGGCTGGCCCAAGCCAAGGGCAGCGAGCGGGGGGAGCTGTCGGCCGTGATCGCCAAGGCCGCGGACCTGTCGGGTGTGATCCTGCATCCGGATCCACGCAACACCATGGGCAGCCCGCCCAAGCGCACCGACAGCCTGCGTGCGCTGTCGATGAACCTGGGCAAGCTGGCACATTCGGTGGATGGCGCCGACGCCGACCCCAGTACCGACGCGCTTGCCTCTTGCGCCAGCCTGTCACACACGCTGGACGCCACGCTCGCTGCCTGGCAGCAATTGAAGCAGGGTGATCTCGCCGTGTTGAACCGCCAGCTCAAGGCGGCTGGCGAGAAGCCCATCGCACTGTAGGGATCCCTGCCGTGGCGGCGTGCCGATCAAGGCCCCGCCGCGGCAGGCCCGACACCGGCATCCCGTCGATCCCTCGGCGTGTGCGTCGGTAACCGGGCGACCTCAGGCCAGGGCTCGGCTCTTGGTCAACCAGACCTCCACCGCATCGATACTCATCGGGTAGCCGATCAGATAGCCCTGCAGAGCATCGCAGCCAAGGTCGACCAGCAGTTGCTGCTGCTCCGTGGTTTCCACGCCTTCGGCGACCACCTGCATCTGCAACTGGTGGCCGATCGCGATAACGGTGCTGGCGATCGCCACGCTGTTGGCATCGTGTGGCAGGTCGTGCACGAACGACTTGTCGATCTTCAGCTTGTCGACCTGGAACTGACGCAGGTAGGACAGGCTGGAGTAACCGGTACCGAAGTCGTCGAAGGCGATCTTCACTCCCGAGACGGACAGCTGACGGATCGAACTCAGTGCGCGTTCAATGTTTTCCATCAACGCGCTCTCGGTCAGCTCCAGCTCCAGCCGGTCGGCCGGCAGGCCGTGCCGCTCGCGCGTGGCGGTGACGATTTCAGCGAAATTTCCGCGCTGGATCTGCTGTGCGGACACGTTGACCGCCACGAAGAAATCGCCCATGCCCGCATCCAACCACAACCGCGACTGTGCGCAGGCCCGATCCAGCACCCAGGCACCGAGTTCGGGCATCAGCCCCAGCCCCTCGGCCACCGGGATGAAGCGGTCCGGCGAAACCAGGCCCAGCTCGGGACTGTGCCATCGCAGCAGGGCCTCGAAACCAATCACGCTGCGGTCGCTGCAGCGTATCTGCGGCTGGTATTCCAGACGAAACTCACCCTGTTGCATCGCACCTCGCAGGCGCATGCCGAGCATGCGTCGGTCCTCGATGCGGTGCATGTCCTGCTCGGAATACAGGTACACCATGTCGCGCCCCAGCTGCTTGGCGCGCGACATCGACGCCTCGGCGCGGCGCAGAAGTTCACCAATATCGGCTACCCGCTGCGGGTAGCTGGCCACACCCAGGCTCATGGTCACCCTGACCTCGCACGAGGGCAGCGCAATCGTCCGCGCCACCGCCTCACGCAATTGTTCGGCCAGTGCCGAGGCGCCGACAGTGTCGACCCCGGGCAGTGCGATCACGAATTCATCGCCGGTGTAGCGAGCGACCTGCCCCTGGTCGCCGACCACATCGCTCAGCCGCGTGGCCAGCTGCACGATCACCCGATCACCGACCTCCTTGCCCATCGCCTCGTTGGTGGCGTGAAAGCGGTCGATGTCGGCGAAGATCAGGCTGAAGGGCTGGCCGGGGTGATCGCTGGCGTGTTCCTGCAACAGCAGTTCGATCACCGGATAGCGAACCAGTCCGGTGGTGCTGTCGTGGATCGCCGCATGGGCCAGCTTGGCCTCGGTATCGCGCTGGGCGCTCACATCGTTTTGCACGCCGATGTAATGGGACACCTCTCCGGCCACGTCGCGCACCGGTGACAGATGCAGTTGGTTCCAGAAAACGGTGCCATCCTTGCGCACGTTGCGCAGCAGCGCTGCACACTCGTTGTTGTCGCGCAGCGCCTGCCGGATCCGTGCGCGTTCGCCCTCATTGTTCTCGTGGCCATCCAGAAAGCGGCAGTTGCGACCGAGTACCTCGGCCGCGGTGTAGCCGGTCATCCGCTCGAAAGCGTGGTTGACGAAGACGATCGGCATGTCCTCTGCGCTGGCATCGGTGATCACTATGCCGTTGCCGGTGGACTGGATGGCGCGCTCGAACAGGCGCAGTCGGCCCTCGGCCCGATGCCTGGCCGTGATGTCCTGCAGATACGCGAGCACCGCATGGCTGCCGCGATGTTGCAACTGGTGAAAGATCGCCTCGACCCTCAGTGGCTGCCGGTCGGCGCGCCGGTGCTCCCACATCTGCGACTGGCCGGACAGCAGGGCGCCGCTTTCCAGATCCGCCAGAAAGCGGGCCTGCTCAGCCGATGCAAACAGCGTCTCGACCGCCTGACCGACCAGTCCCGGCCGGTTCCAGCCGTACTGCTGGCGCGCGGCTTCGTTGGCAATCAGGATGCCCCGGCTGGCGCGGTCGAACACCAGCAGCGGGACCGGACTCTGGTCGAACAACAGGCGATGACGCACCTCACTCTCGCGCAGGGCATCGACAAATCGGGTGTGATCGACCGCATAGCGAATGCTGCGATCCAGTCGCTCGGCATCGATCGATCCCTTGATCAGGTAGTCGCTGGCACCGGCCGCCAGCGCAGCCTCATCCACCGCGTGGTTGCCGCGGCCGGTGAGCACGATGAAGGCTCTCGACAGACCTTCCCGGTTGACCGCCGCGATCAGATCCAGGCCACTGGCGCCACCCAGCAGGTAATCCACCAGATACACATCATGGCCACCCTGGCGCAGGTGTCTCAGCCCTTCCTCGGGCGTGGCGCACCACTCGAAACTGTAATAACGCCCCTCCAACTCGCCGAGCATGTCGCGGATCAGGACGTAGTCATCCTCGTCATCGTCCACCACCAGCACACGCAGCGGAAGGGCTTTCACTCGATCGTCCCGGGTCTGACCGAGGGAAGCTGTGCGGTTCCAATCCAGAAGCGCTCCAGTGAATGCAGCACCGCGATCAGGTCCTCGTAGCGGCCGGGTTTGGTGACGTAGGAGTTCGCACCCAGCTGATAGCTGACCAGGATGTCCCGCTCGGCCCGCGAGGTGGTGAGTACGATCACCGGCAAGTGCCGCAGCCCCGCATGCTCGCGAATCGCACGCAGCGCTTCGCGACCATCCATTCGCGGCATGTTCAGATCCAGCAGCACCAGATCGGGCAGCCTGCGGTTGCGGTCTTCCAGTATGGCGCCCAGATGCCGCATCAGCTCGACGCCGTCATCGACGAACTCCGGCGCGATATCGACACCGCTCTCGAGGAACGCGTCCGCGATCAGCACCCGATCGTCCATATCATCCTCGGCCATGAGGATGGAAATCGCTCCACGAACCCGCATCATCAATCCACCTTGGGAATAACTAGCTGTCAATGAATGAGCTTCTGCCACCCGCGCGAAATGCTGTCGGCGCCGGGCAGGATGAAAGAGTGACAATAAAGGTCGTCCCTTGTCCAGCAAGGGATTCGGCCCTGATGGTACCTCCGTGCCGCTCCACGATACGCCTCACGATGGCCAGTCCGATACCGGTACCGGGATACACGTTGCGCGGATGCAGGCGCTGGAACGGGGCGAAGATCCGTTCGGCGTAAGCCTCATCGAAACCGATGCCGTTGTCCTCCACCCGCAGCTCCCAGCCCGTATCGCCAACTCCGGCATCGGCGGATTCGATCGACCGGGCGTGGATGGCGATGCGACAGGGCCGGTCCACGGCGCGGAACTTGAGCGCGTTGGTCAACAGGTTCTGCAACAACTGGCGCATCTGGGTCGGATCCGCCAGGATTTCCGGCAGTGGACCCACCTCGATGGTGGCGCCAGCCTCCTGGATCTGCTGTTCCAGATCGTCCTGCACGCTCGCCAGCACACTGGACAGGTCCACCATCACCATGCTCGCCTTGCCGCTGCCCGACCTCGAATAGGTAAGCAGGTCGTCGATCAGCGCCTGCATGCGCAGCGCCGCCAACCCCATCCGCTGCAGGTAGTCGCGCGAGGATTCATCCAGCTCTGCCGCCAGCCGCGACTGCAGCCGATCGGAGAAGGTCTGGATCTTGCGCAGCGGTTCCTGCAGGTCGTGCGAGGCCACGTAGGCAAAGTCCTGCAGCTCGCGGTTGCGGATGCGCAGGTCGTCCATCGCCCTGGCCAGCGCCAGGTCCGCCGCATGCCGTTCGGTGATGTCGCGCGCCGCGCCATACAGCAAGCCATCCGGGCCGGTGATCGAGTTCCATTCCAGCAGCCGATAGCTGCCATCGGCACAACGCATGCGGGTCCGCAGGCCGGTAATCGGACTGCCCCCCTCCATCTGCCGGGCGATGACCTTTTCCGCCTGCAGGCGATCCTGCGGATGCAGCAGATCGCTGTAGGGGATCGACAGCATCGTGTCCTCGTCATAGCCCATCAGCCGCGCATAGGCGGGGTTTACCTGCACGAAGCGGCCGAACTGCGGATCGACAATGCAGAACACCTCCTGCGCCATCTCGAAGAAGCGGTTGCGCTGATGCAGGATGTGTCTTGTGGCCTTGACCTCGGCGATATCGCGGAACGCCATCACCGCACCGGCCAGTTGCCCGCCTATCCGCAGCGCGGTTGCCAGATAGGACACGTCCAGGTTGTGGCCATCGGCCGCGGTGAAGCGGGTATCGTCGCTGGACGACTGCCCGGTACCACCAAGGATCTCCTGCAGCGGTGCAAGCATGCCGTCGGGAAGCACCACATCCGCCGGCCCGTCCGCTGGCGGCAGATCAAGCAACTGGCGGGCCATGCGATTGAGAAACGTCGGTCGCAGCGATGCATCCACCGCGACCAGGCCTTCGCCCACGCTTTCGGCGATCGCCGAGATCAACGCCAGCTGGTTGGCCGTGGCCTGCTGCGCCTGCCGAAGCTCGCGTTGATCCTGCACGATCGCGAACACCCGGCGGGATCGATCCTGATTGAGCATCGGAATCGTGACCAGGTGGGCCGGGAAGCTGCTGCCGTCGCGGTTCAGCACGAAGGTATCGAGGCGCGTTGGCTCACCTCGTGCTGCCATATCCAGCGCCCGCTCGATATGCGCTCGCTCGGCCTGCCCGAATCGGTCCACGAAGGCGGGCATGCCACCTGGCATGGTCAGGTCCAGAAGCGCCTGTGCCGCGGCATTGCCCTGCCGGACGCGACCATCGGCATCCAGCGCCATGACGCTGTCCGGGTGGTTGTCGAACAACGAGCGAAAGCGCTGCTCGTTTTCGCTGAGCTGGGTGAATGCCTGCTCGTGCTCGATCGCCACGCCGGCCAGCACGACCAGCCCTTCAATCCCTTCGGTCTCGCTCGGCAGCGGCTCGCGCGCGCTGCGGTAATAGACCGCAAACGTGCCCAGCACGCCGCCGTCACGGGCCAGAACCGGGGTCGACCAGCAGGCCCGCAATCCGTAGGGCAGCGCGAGCGCCGCATAGTCCTCCCACAGCGGATCGCTGGCGATGTCGGCCACGATCACACGCTCTGCGCGAAACGCGGCGGTGCCGCACGATCCCGCCTTGGCACCGATGGCCGCACCATCGATCGCGCGACAGAATGCATCCGGAAGATGCGGTGCAGCCCCGTGGTGCAGACAACCGTCGCGCAACAGCAGGATCGAGCACATCGCCTGCGGATACTGCGCCTCATAGGTCAGCACGATCTCCGTCAACACCTCGGGCAATGGGTGGCGCTGGGCGATCAGGGTGAGGATCTGCCGCTGGCGCTGCTCCATGACCTCGGCCCGATGCAACTCCGTGTAATCGCGCCCCACCAAATACATGCACTGCGACTGCTCCGACCAGATCGCCGACCACTGCATGTAAATGATGTTGCCATCGCGGGTTATGTTGCGATTGCGGAAATTTGGATTGGGCGTGCCCTGCATCACCCCGGCCACGGCGGCGAGCGTGCTCTCGTAGTCACCCGGATGCACCAGCCGGGTAACGGGCTCTCCCAGCAACTCGTCGGGCGCGTAGCCCCACATGCGGGACGCGGCACTGACTTGGAGAAAACGACCCTTCTCATCCAGCACGACGATCACGTCCAGTGCACGATCCATCACCAGACGGGTGGCTTCCAGCGCGTGTTCCAGCTCGTTGCCGGCTTGCCTCAGCGCACGCTCGATCTGTTGCTGCTCGGTGATGTCCTGCACCGAGCCGGCCACGATCGGCTCGTCCCCGGGCAGCAGCGAGCCCAGCTCGTGCAGTATCCGCTCCTCACCGCCGGGCCGGATGATGCGGTAGACGATGTCAAGCTCGCCCTCGCCACGATACAGCCGCTGCCGGATATCCAGCAGCAGCGGCCAGTCCTCGGGATGCACCTGGCGTTGCAACGCGTCGAGGCCATCCGTGCCCGGGCTGCGCTCCACTCCGAAAATCGCGCAGGCCTCCTCGGACCAGTGCAGCTCTTCGCTGCGCAGGTGATACTCCCAGCTGCCCAGACGCGCCAGCCTTTCCGCATGCACATGCTCGGCCTGCCGCTTCTGCAGCTCACGCTCATAGCGCTTGCGCCCGGATATGTCGTGCAGGTACACGGTCAAACCCAGGGCATGTGGATAAACGCGCATCTCGAACCAGTGCCGAGCCGGCCCGATCACGGTTTCCAGGGTCGCCGGCTCCCTGTCTCGCAAAGCGGTTTTCCACGTGGCCTGCACCGGGCTTTCGATGGGCCCGGTGTCGTCTGTCGCCGCAAACAGAGCCAGGCTGCTGCTGCCGATCAGCGTCGCGACGTCGGCGCCCAGCATCCGTGCCGCCTGCGGATTGACGTAGGTGTAGTCGCCCTCCCCGTTCACCATGAAAACGCCGTCGGTGATGCTTTCCAGCACGGCGATCATGTTCCGTTCCGAATCGGCCAGGGCAACCTGGACTGCCTCGCGGGCCGCCACCTGGGCGCCCAGCTGCGCGCGGCTCGCTTCGGCGAAACCCATCTGCTGACGTGCCCGCGCCCACTGACGCAAGGCCACTGCCAGCAGGCCGCCAACCGCCAGGCCAAGCAGCAGGACAAGCTGGGGCGTTATCAGGTACGACGGGCGCGCAGCAGGGTACAAGTCGACCTTCCATTGCTGGCCGTACAGCGGAATCACGGCGCTGACCGGGTTGACCCCGGGCACGAAGCGGCCGCTGGCATGCAGCAGATGTCCCTGCTGGCTGACCCGGATGCCCTGATCGTCGGGCAAGGCCGCCAGCAGCTGCTGGAACAGCCGGTGAAACTCCACCACTCCGATGACATAGCCCAGCGTCCGGTTGTCGCGTTGCACCGGCATCACGATCAGCTGACCCGACTGCCCGCTCAGCAATGGCAATGGCGCGGTGAGCTGCGCGTGTCCCGTCCTGTCCGCCTGGTCGAATGCCAGCTTGCGGGCCGGCGCCAGATCCAGTGCATCCCCGGCCCGAACGGACGACGGGGACCGCAAACGCACTTCCTCCAGCACGCGCCGAGGATTCGCATAACCCATCGCGTACAGGCTGTCGATGTCCTGCATGTCCAGCTTGGCCTCGAGCTCATACTCCGGCTTGCGCAGATCAGGCGCCAGTCTGGATAAATGGGCCGCCATGCGCTCCATCGCCTGCACCCGGGCCACCATGCCCGTCTCGAGCGCAGTGACGATGCCATGCAGACGACTTCGCGTGACCTCCTGTCGCAACCTGGCCTGCTCGGCATCCAGCAAGCGCCAAAGCAGCAGCGAGGCCAATACCACCAGCAGCCCCACGATCAGGGGGAAAGCCAGCGTCCGCGTGCGGTCTGCCCATCGCGGGACTGGACCCGGGCGGAGCAGCCCGGCGCCAAGCATCGCCGTGACGGACGCCCCGGGCAGCGACGGCCAGACGTGCAGCACCGGCACCGGGTGCGGCGGCAGATCGAACAGCCAGCCGCACAAGCCGATCAGCACTATCGGTGCCAGCAGGCCACCCCGGGTCAACCCGGAGAGTCCCGCTTCACGCGGCGTCTGCAGTCTGCTGCCGGTCATGCCATCCCTCGATGACTTTCATGACGCTACTACCGATGCATACACATAGCATGTCCGTCGATGCGATGCGCAGGGCGATCATGCAGGATTATTGCCAAACCGGAGCCGGTGGGGCATCGCAGCGGGCGCGAGACGCGGGGGGACTGCCGGCCGATGCGGCGGCGGCCCCGTCAGCATCGGGTAGGGAGCCGGAATCCTCCGGCCCCCTCCCGCACCACCGTACGTGCGGTTCCGCATACGGCGGTTC
>JAPHUU010000286.1 GCA_026193555.1 Rhodanobacter sp. | reverse complement strand
GCCCCGCGCCAGCAGGTGGTAGTGGCAGAAG
The DNA here is from genome assembly GCA_026193555.1 of Rhodanobacter sp. Lineage (GTDB taxonomy): Bacteria > Pseudomonadota > Gammaproteobacteria > Xanthomonadales > Rhodanobacteraceae > Rhodanobacter. Next base: position 17,372 of record JAPHUU010000286.1, on the reverse strand, counting down.
TCGCCGTAGCCGCGAATCCGGTTGCTGTCGCGGATCAACGCACCCAGCGCATCCCAGCGTGCATCCGCGGTGAGCGTGCGGATGTTGCCGGTGGAAATCGAAGCCTCGCTGATGGCGCTGGTTTCGGCGACCCGTACCCGCTCGCCGTCGAGCCATGCGCCGCCGCCGGTGCTGGCCCACATCGTCTCGCCGTAGATCGGCGCACTGGACACGCCAAGCACCAGGTCATCGCCCTCCATCAGAGCGATCTGGGTCGAGAAGAACGGCGTGCGCCGCACGAAACTCTTGGTGCCATCGAGCGGATCGACCAGCCACAGCAACCCGCCGCGTTCGCCATCGAGGCCAAACTCCTCGCCATAGATCGCCGCCTGCGGGAGGGCCGCCTGCAGTATCTTCCGGATTGCGCGCTCGGCCTCGCGGTCGGCGACGGTGACCGGGGTGGCATCCGATTTCAGCTCCACCTCGACGCCACGCCGCCAGTAGTGCTGGATCACTTCGGCAGCGGCAGCGGCAGCGTCGCGGGCGGCAGCGAGGGCCGATACGATGACTTCAGGGTTCATGGTCGTTCTTGCGTCCAGATGGCAGCGGAGGTGTGGCTGCCCGCCAGACCACCGCTGCGTTGAATGTGGAGGGTGCCTTCCGCATCCGGCCGTCCCAATCCGGCCAGCCAATGGCGCAAGGCCGGATCAGTCTGCCGGGGATGCAGCGCCGCGTCCAATCGCCAGCCCAGCGGACTGAGCTGCAAGTGGCCATCAACCTGCAACGGACCCTGGCCATCGTCAAGCAGTCGTACCTGGATCACGCCTCCCTGAGCCAGCACATCGGCGTGCAGATCACCGAGCACCACATCGCCGTCGTGCGTCCGCATGACCGCGTGCCGCCATTGTGCCTGCGCCTGCAGTTGCAACGGCCAGCCGCCTTGCAGCAAGGCGTGCGCGATCGTCACCTGCAACTGGCCGCGCGGCTGACCCAACGGCGATGCCATGTCGGGTTTCAGTTCGGCCAGATCAACCAGCAGTCGAGCGTCATGCCACTCCATCCTTGCATCGGGAATCTGCCGCATGGTGCCGGAAAATTCGAGATACGCCCCCTTGAATGCCAGCCGCGCCTGCAGTTGTCCGACCAGTGCCCGTCGCGACAGCCGCCAGCTCAGCTGCCCCAGCAGGCGGCCGTCGGCGCTGCGCACCTGTCCGGCGCGCCCATCCCACAGCTGTCCCCGCACCTGTTGCAGGCGCAGGCCGTGCAACCGGGGTGCGATCCAGGGCAGCGCCCAGCGCGCGGGCAAAAACCACACCAGCAATGCGGCCAGCAACACCAGCACACCCAGAGCGGCCATCCATTTTCGCAGGTACTTCAAACGATGCTTCCCGGAGCGGGGGGAATCGGCGGGCTTGAGCGCCCAGCGCACAGCGCCGATGATAGCCGGATGATCATCACCAAAAGCAGCAACGCCGCGCTCGCCGCACGGGACCTCCGCCACGTGTGGCACCCCTGCACCCAGATGCACGACCACGAGCACGTGCCGATGGTGCCGATCGTGCGCGGCGAGGGCGCGTGGCTGATCGACGCGGATGGCCGCCGATATCTGGACGGCATCAGTTCGTGGTGGACCAACCTGTTCGGGCATGCCAATCCGCGCATCGCCGATGCACTGACCGAGCAGGCGCGCACACTGGAGCACGTGATCTTCGCCGGCTTCACCCACGAGCCGGCAATCGAACTGGCGGAGGAACTGGTCCGCGTCACGCCACCCGGGCTGGAGCGGGTGTTCTACGCCGACAACGGCTCCGCCGCGATCGAAGTGGCATTGAAGATGAGCTTCCACTACTGGCTCAATCAGGGCCACGGCGAAAAGACCCGCTTCATTGCACTCAGCGGCAGTTATCACGGCGAAACGCTGGGCGCGCTGTCGGTAAGCGATGTGGCGCTGTACCGCAAGACCTATGCACCGTTGCTGCTGACACCGTTCCTGGCACCTGCTCCTGACACTTACGAGGGCGAGCCCGGCGAGAGCCCGCAACAGATCGCCGCGCGGCGCCTGCTGGAGCTGAGGGCCCTGCTGGAGCAGCACGCACACGAAACCTGCGCGGTGATCGTCGAACCGCTGGTGCAATGCGCCGGCGGCATGCGCATGTACCACCCCGATTACCTGACCGGCTTGCGCAGCCTGTGCGACGAATTCGCGGTGCACTTCATCGCTGACGAAATCGCCGTCGGCTTCGGTCGCACCGGCACCCTGTTCGCCTGCGAGCAGGCAATGGTGACGCCGGACTTCATGTGCTTGTCCAAGGGATTGACCGCCGGCTTTCTGCCGCTGTCTGCGGTGCTCACCACGGCCGCCGTCTATGAGGCGTTCTATGCCGAGTACAGCGCCGGCAAGGCATTCCTGCACTCGCACAGCTACACCGGCAATCCGCTGGCCTGCCGCGTGGCGCTTGAAACACTGGCCATCTTTCGCGAGGAGCCGGTGCTGGAGCGCAATCGTTTACTTGCCGCGCATCTGGCCCGGCGACTGGCGCCGCTGCGGGATCACCCGCACGTGGCAGACGTGCGCCAGACCGGCATGATCGCGGCGATCGAACTGGTCGCCGACAAGGCCAGCCGGCGGCCCTACGACCCCAGCGAGCGGCGCGGCCTGCGCGTCTACCTGCATGGCCTGCAGCACGGCGTCCTGCTGCGGCCGCTGGGCAACGTGGTTTATTTCATGCCGCCCTACGTGGTGACCGAGCAGGAACTCGACCTGCTGGTCGACACGGCGCTGGCTGGCATCGAAATGGCCATCGCGGGCTGAATTTCAGAGTCTTCGCCCGCGGACGACCTGCGGCAACCGCCGGATCAGTGCCCCAGGCCGATGCTCGGATCCAGCATCTGCAGTGCACGGGCCGTGCTGTTTGCGCCGGTGCGTCGAAGCTCGTCCCCACTGTAACTGCGACCGGGGACAGGCAGGCATTCACCCTTGCGGGCGGGAATCAGGCTTCCGGTATGTTGCAGGCAGTTGCGATCGCCAGGCTTGATCAACTGACGTTCGGTTGCGCTGGGTTGACTGGATTGACTGGTTTCGTCCACCGGTGCCGGCGTCGAGCTCTGGGCTGTGACGTTTGCGCTTATCCCCACACCGGCCAGCAACGCGAACATGATGGTGGTTGGCTTGGACATGGCACGAAACCTCCACTGTGGCGGGAATGAACCCTTCTCATGGTGCGTCGGTCGGGCGCGACTGGCAATCCTCGCCGGAAGGTAGTCTCGCCGCCATTCAGTTTGTGATTGCGATTGGCGGAGATCCATCAGCCCGCAAGGCATGGGTTATCCTAGGAGCGTAGGCGGCAGAAATCTTTGGGCTGCGATGGTGCTCTCATCCATAGGCCGCGCCTCTCGTCGGGCTTACATAGAATGACTATGCGCGCCCTCCGATAGATGCCTCCTATGGCGATAGCCCGATCTCGCTATCCAAAGTTTCTACCGCCCACGCTTCTGGGCCTTTATCGTTTTCAGGTGCCATGCGAACCATCCGCATCCACGTCGACCGGCCACTGGGCATCGGTACCGAGTTTCCGCTCCCGGCACAGGCCGCCGAGCACGCAGCACGCGTGCTGCGACTGGTTGCCGGCGATCTGCTGACACTTTTCAACGGCGATGGCAGCGATTACCCGGCCACTATCCTGGTGGCCGGAAAGCGCGAGGTCATGGTGCGGGTCGAGGGCAGCCGCAGCCTCGACAACGAGTCACCCCTGGCGTTGACCCTGGCGCAAGGCGTCGTGCGGGCCGAGAAGATGGATCTGATCGTGCAGAAGGCGACTGAACTGGGTGTCATGCGCATCGTGCCGTTGCTGACCGAACGCGCGGAGATCAAGCTGGATGCTGCCCGTGCGGAAAGACGGCTGCTGCACTGGCGCGCGGTGGCCGCCAGCGCCTGCGAACAGAGTGGAAGAGCGCGATTGCCGGACATCGCCCCTGCCTTGACGCTGTCGGCATGGCTGGATCAGCTCGGCAAGCACGGTGCGCTTCGACTGGCACTGCTGCCGCAAGCGGAACGCTCGGCACGCGAGCTGCGCTTTCCTGGCGCCGGTGGGCTGCTGGTGGTCGGCCCGGAGGGTGGGCTGGGCGAGCGCGACATCCACGCTCTGAACGCGGCGGGCTTCGAGGGATTGCGACTGGGCCCGCGCATCCTGCGCACGGAAACTGCCGGTCTGGCCGCCTTGGCGGCCCTGCAGGCGCTGCACGGAGACGGCTGAACCGCCTCCGCGTGACTCAGCCTGTCGGGCTTGGAGATTCCTGCGCCGGGGCCACGTCAGCGGAATCCGGAACGTCATTCAGACCGGCATCGTCAAGCAGATCCAGAAGCTGGCTTTCGATCCATTCCAGGTCGGGAATCATCGCCACGTCGTCACGCACCAGCACATGTGCACGAACACCGGGCGGCAACGTACTGCCGTCGTGAGTCGGAATGATCAGCTCGGCATTCAATGTCATCAGACGTGGAAAGCCCTGCGTCAGAACGGCGATGAACGGAAGCTTCGAATCGCCGCCGAGCGCCTTGAGCACGGCCACACGCACGCTCAGTTCGGCGTCGCCTTCCCCGGCGCCCGCCAGTTCCGCAAATGATACCAGCGGAACGCGCCAGCCACGCCAGCTGATGCGGCCCAGCAACCAGGCCGGTGCATTAGCCACCGGCTCGGGCGCGCTCCGGGTGATCACCTCGGCGACGGTTGCATTGGGCAGCAGCAGTCGCAAGTCGCCTACCGGCACCAGGACACAGCGGATTTCACGGGGCAGTGCAAGTGCATCACTCATGGAAATACCTCGACCAGGTGCGCCGCCAGCTCAAGCGACGTACCGGAAAAACTGACCAGACGTTCGGCGAATATGCCACTTACCATGTCGGAAAAATGCTCGCCGGACGATGACTCGACCCACACCTGCCCACCACGATCATGGATGGCCTGTGCGCCGGCAACGGCATCGGTGCCCTGTCCGGCAAAGACGATCGCCAGCGCGTCTCGACCAAAGATGTTGGCCGCCATCGTCAGGCTGGCATCGATCGAGGGGCTCTGTTCCGTGCCCCCGTCATCGGCCTGCAACTCGATGACGCCATCGCGTCGCACACGCACCTGCTGCCCCGGCGGCACCAGCAGCACCTCGCCGAAACGTGCACGACCATTGTGTTCGGCCATCCGCACCGACAACGGACAATGCCCTGCCAGCGCTTCCACCAACGGTTCCGCCGTTGCCCTGCCGCTGTGCTGTGTATGCAGAAAGGTCAGCCGCATGGTGGCTGGCAAGGCGGCAAGAAAGGTTTGAACCGATTCCATGCCGGCGGCGGCGGCGCCCAACACCACCAACTTGCTCAACGCTGAACCGGTATCGTCAAGCAGCATTTCGCTCACGGGCTGAAAGGCCTGCGGGGCCACCGCCTCTTCCATCGACACCAGCTGCAGACTCATCAGCGGCTGGACATCCTGCCCCACCTGTTCGACGTCGGGCGCAAGAAACTCGGCCGCGCTCAACTTGTTGATCCCGAATGCATCGGCATCCGGCGTGTCGCCCAGGTCGTGCCCCGCTGCTTCCATCGCCGTGTCGTCGTTATCCACCAAGGCCCAGCCATCAGGCGCACGTGTCGGCTCCACGAAGGCTGCCGTCGGAATCTGATCGATCAGTTCCGCGGGAATCGTCGCCACGGAGGGGTCGACCAGTGGCGCAAGTTGCAGGTGATCCAGCTGGAACGCGGGAGCTCCCGCGGCCGACGGACTCGCCTCCGCTTGCCGGACATCATCAGAGCTCGCGGCTGCCCCCGTATCCTCGGGCGGCGCGTCTTCGACAACCGGCGCCGCACCAAAATTACCGTCGTGCAGAGGCGGTGGTTCATCGCCATCCCAGCTGCGCAGACCCGGGCCGGAGGCCTCTTCCTCTTCTTCGGGCAATTCGCCCGAAGCCAGCAGCGCTTCCAGTTCAGCCGCCAGATTCTCCGACTCTGCACTGCTGTCGATCGCGTGCGCTTCTCCAGTGTCTTGCGGGACCGGCGATTCCGGCGGGACCGGTTCCGAAACATCCGTTTCGGCAGGCAGCGCTCCGACATCCTCCGATACCACCGAATCGACCTCGGCGGATGGTTCAAATGGCGCTTCGCCGACCTCGGTTTCCACGGGCGCCGTGGTCACCAACGCAGCGTCTGGCGCATCGACTCCACGTGCATCTTCCGGTCTTGGCGGATCGATATCACCGGCCTCCAGCACCTTCACGGCGAGGTGGCGCGCCCAGCGGGCACGGTCCCAGCCCTCCAGCGCGCGGCTCGCCTGAGCGTCATTGAAAACGACTCGCGGCCGGTCCCCATCGATCAGGGCATACAACTCATCCAGCGCATCGGCGGCGCTGTCGTCCAGATTGACGACCAGCACATCGGCGTCCAGCTGCAGCATCAACTCGCGATTGAGGCTCGACACACACCCCTCATGCACGATCCTGGCACCACGCTCGCTCAACGCCTCGCGCAGCTGACCGCCCAGTTTGGTATCGTCAAACAGCAGGGCAACCGCTGGTGCCAACTCACTCATCACTCAGCTCCAGGGCGCGCTGTTCCAGTACTTCGCCGATCTGCACCAGCAGGTCGGCTTCCTGATAGGGCTTGCCGAGGTAGCGGTCGACGCCGATGTCGAACGCCCGTTGGCGGTGCTTGTCGCCGCTGCGCGAGGTGATCATGATGATCGGTACATCGCGCAACCGCGGATCGGCCTTCATCTGGGTGGCCAGTTCGTAGCCGTCCATTCGCGGCATTTCGATGTCCAGCAGCATCAGGTCCGGCACGCGCTCGTGCAGCTTCTCCAGCGCATCGACGCCATCCTTCGCCGTGCTTACCTCGTATTCGTGACGTTCAAGCACGCGGCTGGTCACCTTGCGCATGGTGATCGAGTCATCGACCACCATCACCAGCGGCCGCACCCTCATCTCCTCGATGACCGGTGCCTGCACCGCACTGAGGCCATCGGCGAGGCGTTGCTGGCGACGAGTCATGCCATGGCGAACGAGTGGGGCCAGATCGAGAATGATCAGCACCGAACCATCACCCATGATGGTCGCACCGAGCAGGCCGGGTACCGAACTGATCTGGGGGCCCACCGACTTGACCACGATTTCGCGCGAACCGATAACCGCATCGATGCGGATCGCCGCTCGCAAGTCGCCGGCGCGCGTGAGCAGCAGCGGCTGCTGCTCGTTGTCTTCCGGAAGACCGGGGGGCAGGCCCAGCAATTCAGCCAGATCGTGAATGCCGTAGCCTTCGTTGGCGTACTCGAACGACGGCTCATCCTGTGCAAGCCACGCAGTCAGATCGTCCGGATTGACCCGGGCAACACCTTGTACCGAAGTCATCGGGATGGCGAAGGTCGCCTCGCCAATGCGCACCAGGATGGCCTGGGTCACGGCGAGAGTGAACGGCAACCGCAGTACAAACACGGTGCCCTTGCCTTCCTCCGACTCGATCGACAGCGAGCCGCCGAGCTGCTTGATTTCGTTGGCCACGACATCCATGCCGACGCCGCGCCCAGCCAGCTGGGTGATCTTGCTGGCCGTGGAGAAGCCGGGCTGGGTAATCAGCGAGAGCAGCTGATTGTCGGTCGGCTTGATGTCCGCTCGCAGCAAGCCGCGCTCGATACCCCGCTTGCGGATCTCTTCGCGGTTCAGCCCGCGGCCGTCGTCACTTACCCGGATCACCACTTCGGTGGCTTCGCGCGCGACCCGGATGTTGACCACGCCTTCGGCCGGCTTGCCAGCCTTGCGGCGAGCCGCCGGACTTTCGATACCGTGCGCGATCGAGTTGCGCAGCATGTGTTCGAACGGCGCCTTGATCCGGTCCAGAAGGTTGCGATCCATTTCGCCGTGCGCACCTTCCACATACAGCTGCGCACTCTTGCCCTGCTCTTGCGCCGCCTGGCGCAGGGTGCGGCGCAGGTTCGGCACCATCGTGTCGAACGGCAACATGCGCGTGCGCAGCAGGCCGTCCTGCAGTTCGGTACTGACCCGCGACTGCTGGACCAGCAAGGTTTCGGCCTGTCGAGTCAGTTCATCCAGCATGTTCTGGATGGAGACCAGATCCGAGACCGACTCGGCCAAGGCGCGTGAATACTGCTGCAACTGCGAATAACGGTCGAGCTCGAGTGGATCGAACGCAGCCAGGCCGGCTTCACGATGCTCGCGCTGGAAGCGCGCAATGATCTGCGCTTCGGTCTCGATTTCCAGCATGCGCAGCTGACTGCGCAGACGTGCCACGGTCTGTTCCAGCTCAACCAGGTTGAACCGGTAGCCGGCCACCTGTTGTTCCAGACGCGAGCGATAGATCGCCACTTCGCCCGCATGACTGACCAGGCTATCGAGCAGGTCGGCGCGAACACGTATCTGTTCCTGCGACGAACGAGTCTCCTCCTCCATCTCGGGAAGCAGTTCGGGTAGATCGGTGGCCGACAGCGAACCCGACCTCGTCGGAGCCGGGGCGGCCCGAGCGACCTTCGGCGACGGCATGGCGACGGCGGGAAGCTCGGCGTCGTCGGCCAGCACCTTTTCCCCGGCCAGCTCCAGCAAATGATCGATCGCCGCCTGCGGATAGTCGGTGGCCTGGCCTTTCGAAACCTGCTGCACCAAGGCATGCAACTGGTCAAAGCTTGCCTCAAGGGCAGCGATCAACTGAGCGGACTTTGCCGGGTCGCGAATCGGCTTCTCCAGCAGCGTTTCGATCGCGTGCGCCAGATCGCCCACTGCCGTCAACCCTGCAATCCGCGCACCACCCTTGAGTGTGTGCAGATCACGTTGCAACTCCGCCACATGTGCCAATTCATCCGGGTCGGCGTGCCACTGCGCGAGCACGTCATCGGCGTGATCGAGAATTTCCCGGGCTTCATCAATGAACACCTCGAGCAGGTCTGTGTCGATCTGGCCCGAATCTGTCAGCCCGAATACATGGCGTGGCTCTGCTTGCGGTGACTCGTCATCGACCGATTCCTCGGCCGCCAGCATGGCGGCATCTTCTGTAGCAGCACGATCGAGTTCAGCCTGCTCGGCAGCCATTTGCGCCAGAGCAACGCGCTCCGCCTCTGCACGCTCCGCCTCTGCGCATTCGGCTTCCGCGCGCTCGGTCCTGGCCCGCTCCTCGGCGGCAATCTCTGCCGACACGCGGTTCTCGTCGGCCTGTTCGGCCGCGGCAATCTCCGCCGCCGACTTTTCAGAGGCAAGCTCGAACGCACCCAGGGCAGTCGCTACCTCGGCCGCAACGTCATCCTGGCCATCCTCATCCAGGTCGACCACTCGTGCCCGATCTTCCTGCAATGGCATCGTCGCGTTCGGTACCTGATCCAGCAGGCTGGCGTCGATCGTACCCGCGTCCGCCCAAGACGCCATGAGGGCCTCTGCTGCTGCGTCCCCCGCCGCCAACGTTTCGGTATCGGCGGCCGCATCTTCGGCGTGTGGCTCGTATATGACTTGAGCCACCCTGGACTCGGGATAGCCGTCTCGCATATCGCTGATTTGCGCGGTGAGTTCATCCACATTGGGCAGATGCGGCTCGGCGGCATCGAATTGCCCCATCACCTGATCGACCACGTCGGCGGACTGACCAAGCAGACGTACGCCGTCGGACGACAGCGTCAGATTCGCGGCACGCAATCGCTTGAACAGCCCTTCCAGTGGCGACAGCAATTGGGTCAGCAGCGGAATATCCACCATCGCAATCGCGCCATGCAGCGTGTGCACCGCACGCAACAGACCCTCGTCGATCGTCAGTTCGCCATCGCCGCGCTGGATCGCCACCCGAATGGTCTGCAGGTACTGCGCTACTTCGCTGCGCAGAATTTCCAGCAGCACCGGATCGACCGGTGGCATCACCGGCATCGAGATCATCTCGACAGGCTCGATCGTCTGCGGCTCGGAAGCCGCCACCGTCGCGTTGGTGAGATGTGCTTGCGGGATTGCGTCCGCGGCAACCTCCAGACGTGGAACACGACGATGCCGGACCCGGCGAACGGTTTCCGTCTCCGTCGACAGGTAGTCCTCGACCCGCGCCTGCTGACCGGCAGCAAGTTGCTCCGCCGTTCGCATGATGGCGCTCAGCGGGACGTCCGGCGCACCGTTGCCCTTGAGCGCCGCCAGCAACGGCGGCAGTGCGGCAATCGAATGGCGGACCAGCATCTTCACGCCGTCATGCGGTTCAACCGTGCCGTCCAGCAGACGGTTGAGCATGTCCTCGACCTTCCAGGCAAATTCGCCCAGAACACCGGCACCCACCAGGCGGCCCGAACCCTTCAAGGTATGGAACGAACGGCGAATGCCGACCAGCGACGAAAGCTGGGTCGGATCGGCCAGCCAGACCTTCTCGGCCGCCAGCAGGTTATCGATTTCCTCCGCCATCTCCTCCAGGAAGATTTCGCGAATGTCGTCGTCGATTCCTTCCGCGGAAAGATTGAAACTGGTGTCGGCGGCGAGCGCATCGCGCACCGGCACCTGCTCGAAATATTCCTCCTCGACATCAACCCAATCAGCATCGTCCGCAACGGCAGGATCACCACCCATTTCCGGGGGCGTAGTCGCCTCGGTCTGCGCCAGGCGCAGTCCGTCGATGTTGTGGGAAGGTACCTCGACCGGTTCGCTGTGACCCACGAACAGTTGCGAGATGTCGTCGCCAGGAAGCAGGCTGACGGACTCGGAGAGTTCCGGGTATTGCTCGTGCTCGAGGTCTCCCGATGCCAGTGTGGCCTCAGGTACAGCAGCCGCCGGCTCGGACGATTCGCGCGGAGCAGGCAGCGGCCAGTAGCCCAGCAGGCCAAGGCTGTGCTCGGCGACATCGAGAATATGTTCGAGACCACCACGATGCTCGCGCGCGGCTTCCAGGTAGTATTCCAGCGCCGCCAGTGCATCCGCCAGATGGTCCATCTGTGCGCCGCTGGGCACCCGCCGGTCACCCAGCAGTTCGTAGGCGATGAAACGGCCGACGCCCTCGGCCAGTTCGGCCGGCCGCGGCGCGGACAGCATGCGCAGCGCACCCGCGACCTCGTCCATCAGAGCCGGAGCGCCGACCAGGCGGGTGTGTTCCCAGGCAGATTCGACAAAGGCGACGATCGCGTCCTTGACCTTGGCCGTGTTGCCTATCGCCTCCTGCATCAGGGCGGTGACGACACCCAGCGCTTCGCTGCGGGGAAGCCCTTGCATTGCAGTTTCGGCAGCCGGCTCTTCTTCCGAACCCAGGCTTTCGATGTGGTCGTCCAGCGAGGCCTCGACGTACAGCAGGGCACCGGCTACATCAAGGAGAGTCTCCTCATCCGGCGTGCGCATGCGATTGGCGATTTCGTCGAGTACCCGGCGCTGTTCGCTGACCACGCGGCGCGGCACAGTCAATGCCAGCATGCCGAGCGTATCGCCGACCCGCTCCAGCACCTCGCCTTGCACCGCCAGCTGTGCAGGGTCGGCGTTCTGCTGGCGCAGAAACAGATCCAGCGCCTCCTTCACTCGCAGCAAATCATCCTTGATGGCGCGCGATACCGAGTCCAGCAGGGCACGGTTGTGCCCGGCCATGGAGCCGCGCGCATGCTCAAGTTCGCCGGCGTCCGGCAACAGGCTCCCCAGTGCATACGTCTGATACAGAAGCTCCATCTGGGGGCTTCGTTGCTTGGCCTGGGCCAAGATGTAGAGCAGGTTGCACGCCACATCATCGGCGTCACCGCCACGCAGGCTGCCTTCGCCGCGCTCGATCAGCTGGCGAATGCAGCGGTCAACCCGACCCATCAACTGACGTATCTCGCCAGCATGGCCCTTGAGCATTCCTTGCTCCAACCCCTGCAGCACACCGGCAGCGATCCACCACAGGCGCCGCCCATGGACGTGATGACAGAGTGCGGTTATCGCCAGCAGGGTCTCGCGCATGCCGCAGAGTTGCTGGGCCGCATCCTGCCCGCGAAACCAGGCAAGCAGCTGCTGCTGGAACCGCAAGCGCAAGTCCAGCAGGTCGCCGCGATGCGATTCCGCATACGCTTCGCTTATCGCTGCCGGCGCCTGTTCCGACAGAAACGCATCGAGATTGGGGCGAAACATCGCCGACTCGGGCAACGGCGGCTGCTCGCGACTGGCGCGCAAATCATTCAACAGCGGCAGCAGGACCACGGGCACGTCGCGATGACCACTGGATAGACGTTCCAGGTAGTCAGGCAGTTGCATCAGCCCACGCATCAGCGCGGCATAGGCTTCCTCGGGATGAGTCGCTGCATCCTCCAGCACGGCGAGGGAAAGCGCCTCCATCTCTGCGGTAACCATTGATGCGCCGTACAACTCGAGCATCTGCAAGGTGCCGTGCACCTGATGCAGATGTCGCGCGCACGAACGCATCGCGTCGCGGTTGCCCGGATTCTCGACGTAGGACTCAAGCGCCTCTCGGGCGATCGACAGTGTTTCGTCGAGCTCAGGCTTGACCCACTGCAGTGTGGTGAAATCGATGTGATCTTGAAGTCTCATGCGCCTCTCTCAACGGTCGCTCAACGCAAGCATCATGCAACCAGCGAGACTGCCCCCCGTAGAAAAAACTGATATCAACCCGGCAACTTGAAATGCGCCACCGAGCGCCGCAGGTCGCTCGCAAGTTGTGCCAGCGTACCGATCGAGTCGGCAGTCTGGCTCGCACCCTGCGAAGTCTGCGAAGTAATTTCCTGAATCGCGCTCATCGAGACCGAAATATCCGTCGCCGCCGCGGACTGCTCTTTCGCTGCGGTGGAGATACTCTGGATCAGCGCGGACAGATCGTGCGAAACGCGCTCGATGTCACCCAGCGCACTACCGGCATCCTCGGCCAGGCGCGCACCAGCCACCACCTCGGCGGTTGTCTGTTCCATCGAGTTGACCGCCTCGTTGGTATCGGACTGAATGGTCTGCACCAGGGTCTCGATTCGCTTGGTCGCGCTGGTCGAACGTTCGGCCAGTCGCTGCACTTCGTCCGCCACCACCGCGAAACCGCGACCGGCCTCACCGGCCGATGCCGCCTGGATCGCGGCATTCAGCGCGAGGATGTTGGTCTGCTCGGCGATGTCGTTGATCAGTTCCACGATCGAGCCAATTTCCTGCGAAGACTCGCCGAGGCGTTTGATGCGCTTGGAGGTCTCCTGGATCTGGTCGCGAATGGAGTCCATGCCCGAGATCGTCTCGCGCACCACCTCGGCACCGCGCGACGCGATTTTCACCGAGCGCTCGGCCACGTCGGCCGATTCAGCGGAATCCTTCGACACGATGTCCATCGAGCTCACGATCTGGTTGATCGCCGAGGTCGCCGAGCTGATCTGCTGCGCCTGCTGCTCGGCCGCATCGGCCAGATTGCGCGCAGTAGTCTGGGTCTCCTGCGCCGACGATGACACCTGCTCGGAGGTCTCGTTGATCGTCGTCACCAGTGAACGAAGCTCATCGATCGCGTAGTTCACCGAGTCGGCGATGGCGCCGGTGATGTCCTCCGAGACCGTGGTCTTGACCGTAAGGTCGCCTTCGGCGAGCGAACCCATTTCATCCAGCAGGCGCATGATCGCCTCCTGGTTGCGCTGGTTCAGCTCGGCGCTGCTGGCAAAGCGGCGACGCTGATCGCGCACCAGGGTGATCACCAACAGCAGTGAAAATGCCACCGCCGCGATCGCACCCAGCAAACCCCACCAGATATTCGGAAACAGGCGCCGAAGCGGCAGCTTGCCGATCTGTTCGGACAAGTCGTTCGCACGCAGCAGCACCGTCTGGGAATCGAGCGATGCCTGATTGCCGGCGTGCTTCACATCGGCAATGTTGCCAGCGGCCGCCACCAGCTTCGCGACCGGGTCAGCCAGCATGGTCCAGCTGGCATCCATCTCGGTGAGGATCTTGTGCGCATTGGGATCGCCGATCGGCTTCACGCCGCTGTCGGCGTTGCCTACCAGCAGACCCTTGAGCACATTGCCGTAGAGCAGCGCATCACGGGACAGGCCGTCGGCTGCTGATTGTGCGGTGTCACCGCCCTGCAGCACCTCCTGCACACGACGGATGATACGGTCAGCCGACAACATCTGGCGGGACGTGCCGAGCATCTGTTCGGGACTGCCGTTGCGCTGCTGCAGGATGTTGACCACTTGCTCCATGCTCGAGTTGAGCAGGGGCATCTTCTGCGACAGGGTGTTGGCGCGCTGCCCTGAGTCGAGCACTACCGCCTTGTTGGAAAGGATCTTGCCGATGTCGCCATCAAGTTGCTTCCACGACGTATCGAGCGCGCTGACAGCCCGGCCGGCCGGGGTCGCGTTGTTGTCGCCATAAGGTTGCATGCCGCTCGCGGGGTCGCCCTTCTTGAGTCGCTGCACCGCCGAGTCAATCGCATTGCGGGTACCCTCAAGCTCCTTGAAGGACTCAGGGTTGCCGTCCGCCGATTCCAGCGCGAATTTTGCCGTCTGCTGCGACAGCACCTGGATCTGCGTGGTAAGCGCAATCGCTTGACGATCCTCACCGTTCTTCTGGTTGAGTAGACCGAAATCCAGTGCTGCAAAGCCGATCGCAATCAGCAACAGGACAATGAGTACGGTGTAACCCCGTTCCCTGCTGACGCCCCCTGTAGTGCTCATGTTCACCTCATTCGTCCGAAATCTTGCCGGATTCGCCTTGCTCGCGCGGACGCCGGTTTGGGACTTGCTACCTCAAATTTCCGGCCACTGCGGGCGCCGGCCCTTCCTGCTGCTGAAATTTCCGTCAGGCTGCGGCCTGACGGAAATCCGGCGCACGCACCAGTTTGTTCATGCTGAAAACCGCCAGCTGCTGGTCGCCCACCCGATTGTCGACGAAGCGGGCGAGCCGTGGGTCATCCTCACTGGCGGCGCTGCGGCGTTGCTCCTCGTCCACGGTGCGCTGACCAAATACCTCATCCACCAGCAGTGCCACGTTGCCACCGCCCTGGCGGACCACCAGCAGCCGTGTGCGATCGGAATGCTGGGTGCGTTCGCCGAACAGGAACCGGCCGAAGTCGACTACCGGGACCAGGTTGCCACGAACGTTGGCCACGCCGAGCAACCATGGCTGGGTTCCGGGTACCGGCGTGAGCACGGGTACGGCCAGCAGTTCGTTGATTTCATCAATGCCACTGACCAGCAGGCGCGGACCTACGCGAAAACCGATGCCACGCCACAATCCGGGCGCCTCGAGGCTGTCCTGTGTGGCGGAGACATGCGCCAGCGACAAACGCTCATAGCGGGCCAGAATTTCGAACGGGGTGCGGTTGACGGATTGACTCATGTCGGACTCGACAGCAATTCGTTGATGCAGGCCAGCAGCTCCTTTTCGTTCACCGGTTTGGTGATGAACGCGCGGGCGCCCTGACGGATGCCCCATACGCGATCGGTTTCCATCGACTTGGTCGTGATCATCACGATCGGAATCTTCGTGGTCACGGGATCCCTACTCAGGGTGCGGGTTGCCTGAAAGCCGTTCATGCCCGGCATGATCACATCCATGATGATCAGATCCGGCATCTCGATGGGTACCCGTTCGATACCTTCCTCCGCCGTGCCGACCGAAAGCACCTGATGCCCCGCACGCTCGAGCAATGTGCTGAATACACGCACATCGGTCGGCGAATCGTCGATGATGAAAATTGTGGCCACCGGACCCCCTTGATTAATCTGCGGTCAGCTGCCCGCGGCAATGCTGACGTGACGATGGATCGCGCCGAGCAACTCGTCACGCGTGAACGGCTTGGTCAGATACTGCTCGGCGCCGACGATGCGACCACGCGCCTTGTCAAACAGGCCGTCCTTCGAGCTGAGCATGATGACCGGCGTGGCGCGAAACAGCGGGTTGTTCTTGATCAGTGCGCAGGTCTGATACCCATCCAGCCGCGGCATCATGATGTCGACGAAGATGATCGCCGGCTTCTGATCCGATATCTTGGCCAGCGCCTCGAATCCATCAACGGCTGTCAGCACCTCACAGCCCTCCTTCTTGAGCAGGGTTTCGGCTGTCCGACGGATGGTCTTGGAGTCGTCGATCACCATGACCTTCAGGCCGGCCAAGTCCTTCGTACTCGCGTTCAAATTCCTACTCCCCCCTGCGACTCGCCTTGAGCTCAGGATAGAAAACCTGGGCTGCAACAAGCATGCCGCCCGGTACAAATGTGAAAAATCACCAAATCAAGCCCAACACCACGCCCGCTCTGCGGCGGTACATGCCAATCCTTGCTGTTTACTGCCTGCCCGCCGAGAGTGTCAAGCGATAATCCTGGAAATTGCCGACCCGCAGCGAACAGTCATGCGCCAAAGCTGACTCATAGTGACACCATCCGACCGCCCGCGACAGCACGGGACGTGTGTGCAGGGCGTGCAACAATTGTGTCGATGGCGATTGACCAGCAGTCGCCTGCCCGTCAATTCAAACCAGTCTGGCAGACTGCGCAAGCCCAGTCCCCCCGCGGAGAACCAAGATGACCCTTTCGGTCGGCGTCCTGATGGACCCCATTGGCACCATCAAGATCAGCAAGGACACCAGTTTTGCGATGCTGCTGGAAGGGCAGCGCCGTGGCCACACGCTGAGCTATTTCGAGCAGGGAGATCTGGCCCTGCGCGGGGACGCGCCCTGGGCGCGGATCACCCCGCTCGAGGTGCAGGACGATCCACAACGCTGGTACACACTGGGTCAGCCGCGGTGGTGCGATCTGCGCGAACTCGACGTGGTGTTGATGCGCAAGGACCCACCGGTCGATGTGCAATTCATCTACGACAGCATGGTGCTCGAAGTAGCCCAGCGCGGTGGTGTCGCCGTGCTCAATGATCCCCGGGCGCTGCGCGACTGCAACGAGAAGCTGTTTTCGCTGGCCTTTCCGCAATGCATCGCGCCTACGCTGGTCGCACGCGATCCCGCGGAGTTGCGCCGGTTCGCCGCCGAACACGGCGAGGTCGTTCTGAAACCACTCGACGGCATGGGCGGTCGCGGGATCTTCCGGGTGCAGGCCGGCGACAGCAACCTCAATTCGATGCTGGAAACCCTGCTCGGCGGAGACAGCCGCGGCAATGGCCGGCAGCTGGTGGTCGCGCAAAAATACATTCCCGAGATCACCAAGGGCGACAAGCGCATCCTGGTCGTCGACGGCGAGCCGGTTCCCTATGCGCTGGCGCGCATCCCCCAGGGCAACGAGTTTCGCGGAAACCTCGCCGCGGGCGGACGCGGCGAGGGGGTGCCGCTGTCGGAGCGCGATCGCTGGATCGTGGCCCAGGTGGCGCCGGAACTGCGTCGTCGCGGCCTGCTGTTTGTCGGCCTCGACGTCATCGGCGACTACCTGACCGAGATCAACATCACATCCCCGACCTGCGTACGTGAACTCGACGCGCAGTTTGGACTTAACATTGCCGGCCAGCTGTTCTACG
>JAPHUU010000089.1 GCA_026193555.1 Rhodanobacter sp. | reverse complement strand
TCGCGCTGATGGCGCGATCGGCGCGATGCCGGTTGTCGGTTGTCGGTGGCCCCGGCGTGTGGAACGGTGCTTCGCCGCACTTCTCAAGCCGGCGATCCATGTTTTCCTTGATCCGGTGCATCGACGCGTGGCCCGGGCCTTTGGTCACCCCGCATGTCGTGCTTCCAGGCGATCCGGGTACAGGCCACGCCGTACGCTTTCAGGATTTCGCAGATCTCCTCGAAGCGCGCGCAGACGCCGGTGGCACGGTACTGGCGAGCAAGGAGCTCAGCGAGGACGGTAGGCACGCAAGAACGTTGCCACACCGGTGCGTGCCATCACCTCGATTTCCGCGGCCGCCGTCACCAGACATTCGTCGCAGCCAAACAGTCGGCGCAACAGCAAATCGCCCTTGATCAGCGAGAAAAACTGCACGCTGGCGGTCTTCACCACGGGGATGTCCAGCGCGCCATCGTCGACCGCCTGCTGCAACAGCCGCTCCATCAGGCGGTGCATGCGCGCCGGTCCCTCTTCCCACAACAGCTTGCCGTAGCGGGGGTTGCCCTGGCGGCAGTCGCTGAGAATCGCGCGAAAGGTGCCCACGTTTTCCGCCTCGCAGTCGACCCGCATGTGCGCCTGCGCGATCGCGTGCAATGTCTCACCTATGTCGACTTGGGGATCGTAGGTATAGGTCTCTTCCGGCAGCAGATCCTGGATGCGCGAGCGGATCACCTCGCGAAACAGGTTGTCCTTGTCACCGAAATGGCTGTACACGGTGAGCTTGGAGACTCCGGCGTCCGCCGCGATAGCATCCATGCTGGTGCCGCCAAAGGCATTGCGAATGAACAGCGCCTTGGCGGCGGCCAGAATCGCCGCGCGCTTCTCCATGTCCTTGGGGCGACCGGGACCTTGAGGTTTGCATTGCGCGCTTGAAACCATTGCGGCACCTTCACAAAAGAAATCACCGGGTTTATTATACGCGGCGGTTCAATTATTTTCCAGAATGTGGCATGTCAGCGCACCCGAATCGTGGCAGCTCGATTGGATGAGAAAATGACGACCGTCAACTGCACGTGGTGACTTCCGGCACTTCGTGGCAAACGCCGTAACCGGCACGCTTGTCATTGTCGGAACCGGTTCAAGCACTTATCCTTTTTGACCTTCTTCCGATCTGCACAGGGCGTGAGCAAAATGGCGATGAATTTCGAGCAGGCGCGATTGAACATGGTGAAAAACCAGGTGCGCCCGTGGGAGGTGCTGGATGGTCGAGTGCTGGAGGTACTTGGCCATGTCCATCGTGAGGATTTCGTGGCACCCGCTCACCGCCAGCTCGCCTTTGCCGATGTGTGCCTTCCGCTCGGGCATGGCGAAGTGATGATGAAGCCGGTGGTGGAGGGCCGCGTGTTGCAGGCGCTGGAACTGCTGCCGACCGACCATGTGCTGGAGATCGGCACCGGCTCGGGATTTCTCACCGCCTGCCTGGCGGGATTGTCGGAGCACGTGACCAGCGTGGACATCCACGCCGACTTCACCGCGGCGGCTAGTCAGCGAATTCACGCAGCCGGGGTTACAAATACGGCGCTGGTCACCGGCGATGCCATCACCGACTGGCAGGCGGAAGGAATGTTCGATGTGCTGGTAGCCACCGGTGCGGTGTCCGAGATTCCTTCACGCTGGTTGACCTGGCTCAAGCCCGGCGGTCGGGCACTGGTGGTACATGGGCAATCACCGGCTCAGCAAGTCACGCTTTTGACCCATGAGGGCGCCGGCCGTTACCGCCAGGAGGTCCTGTTTGAGACCGACCTGCCCTATCTGAAGCACGCCGAACCGCGACAACACTTCGTCTTCTGACCCAGTTCCCGACCGACCCCCTTGCGAGGCATCCCATGCGTTTGAAGCTGCTCACCCTGGCCCTGGCACTGGCCGCCATGTCGCTGCCAAGCCACGGCGAGGATTTGCCCGATGCCTATCGCGATGCGCGCGCGAACGACCCGGTATTGTCGCAAGCCGATGCCACCCGGCTGGCTGCCGGCGAGGGTGTCCCGCAGGCTCGAGCGTTGCTGCTTCCACAGATATCGGCGGGGCTGACCCTGAGCCAGACCACCGGCGGCAATGGCGGCACTATCCAGAATCCGAACAATCCCGGCCAATTCATCAACACCAGTCAATTCGGTCACACGCGCACGCGCTCCATCGATGGCACGCTCAGCCAGACCATCTTCGATTTCAGCAAGTTCGCCAGCCTCAAGGCCGCGCACTCGACCGCGGACGCCCAGGACCAGATCTACCAGGCGGCGCTGCAGAATCTGTACGTCCGCGTGGCGGCCGCGTATTTCACCGTATTGAACGACGCCGACCAGTTGACCTTCGCCAAAGCGAACGAGGACGCCTACAAGCGCCAGTACGACCAGGCCAACCAGCAGTACAAGGTCGGCCTGTCCGCGATCACCAACGTGTACCAGGCCAAGGCCTACTACGAGAACGCCAAGACGCAGACCATCGCCGCGCAGAACACCCTCGACAACGACAAGGAGGCACTGCGTGTGATCACCGGCAAGCCGGTCAGCGACCTCAAGACGCTGCGCGACGACCTGCCGATGCAGCCACCCGAGCCGGCCAATCCGGACGCATGGGTCAAGCAGGCGCTGCAGTACAACCCCAACCTGCTTGCGCAGAAAGACAACGTGGACGCGGCCGAGCACAACATAACCGCCGCCCGCTCGGGCCATCTGCCGACGATCTCCGCGAACGTGAGCTATGGCAAGGGCGCCAGCTGGTACCAGAACGCCGATATCCATCAGAACAACCGTGCATCGACCACCATTGGCCTGACCCTGAACGTGCCGCTCTTCTCTGGCGGTGCCACGCAGTCACGCGTGCGCCAGTCCATCTACCAGCGCGACGCCGCCGCCGATGCAATGGAGTTGCAGCGTCGCCAGGTGATGCAGGACACGCTGAACTACTATCGTTCGGTTATCGCCGGCATTTCCCAGGTCGAGTCCAGCAAGGCATCGGTGGAGTCAGGCCAGAAGGCACTCGAGGCGACTCGTGCCGGCTTCGAGGTCGGCACCCAGACCTTCACCGACGTGCTGCTGGCGATTCAGACACTGACGCAGTCGGAGAGCAATTACTCCCAGGCGCGCCATCAGTTCATCCTCAACAAGCTGCTGCTCCAGCAGGCAGCAGGCACGGCGGATCTGAAGGACATCGAGGCGATCAACGCGCTGCTGCAGTAGGATCTCCGGCAACCGGGCTCACGCCCGGTCGTCACCTGGCGAACTGGCGATTTCGTCGATCACTCCTGCAGCAATGTATCGATCAACTGCATGGTGCGCGGCACGGCACCCCGTTCGCGGTCGAAAACCTGCCGCGCAGCCTGTCCCATCAGCTTGCACTTGGCCGGATCGCGCAACAGCCGCAGCACGTCGTGACCTAGCCGCTCACTGTCCGTGACCACTTCCGCGCCCCCATGCTGGATCAGGCTGCGGGTGATTTCCTCGAAGTTGAACGTGTGCGGACCGACCAGCACGGGTGTGGACAGGGCTGCCGGCTCCAACACATTGTGCCCACCGATCGGTACCAGACTGCCGCCGACAAAGGCTACGGCGGCGGCGGCGAAAAAAGGCATCAGCTGGCCCATGGCATCAATCACGAACACTTGGTGCGACGGTGCCGGCACGCCTTCGACGCTGTGCGTAGCCACCGAAAAACCCAGGCTGCGCGCTGAATGCTCGACCAGACGGAAGCGCTCGGGATGACGCGGAGCCAGCAGCAGCAAAGCATCAGGCAACCGCGTCAATACATGCAGATGCGCCTCCAGTATCGCCTGCTCTTCGCCTTCATGAGTGCTGGCAGCTATCCATACCGATCGCCGCTTTCCCCAATGTGCCCGCATCGCTGCGCCCTCCGCCAGCGCACCATCCGGTATCGGCATGTCGAATTTCATGTTGCCGGTCACCCGAACTTTATGCGCAGCGGCGCCCAGCAGTCGATATCGAGCGGCATCCGTACGTGATTGCGCGGCGATCAACCGGACACAACTCAGCGACGAACGCACCAATCCACGCAGAGCCTTGTAGCCGCGCATCGATCGCTCGGAGAGGCGGGCGTTGACGATCATCAGCGGAATTCCGCGGCGGCGACAGGCGAAGTACAAGTTCGGCCAGATTTCCGTTTCCACGATCAGCACCAGCCGAGGCCGCGTCAGTTGCAGGAAGCGTTTCACCGCAAACGGCAAGTCGTACGGCAGGTAGACGTGAAACACCTTGTCGCCAAAGAGCTGATGTACCCGCGCCATGCCGGTGGGCGTCACGGTCGTGACCACCAGCGGGGCGTTTGGGTAATCCAGCTGCAAGGCCTTGATCAGGGGCTCGGCCGCATTGACCTCACCCACCGACACCGCATGCACCCAGAGGCTGCCCGTGAAGCCAGGCGCGTCGAAGAAACCGAACCGCTCGCGCCAACGTCGGGGGTAGGGCCGCGAGCGCACGCCGCGCGCCAGCAGTCGCAACACCAGCAACGGCGTCACCAGATACATCGCGAGGGTATAGAGATAGCGCAACGCTCGATCCTTGCAACCAACGCGCGAGTATAGCGACAGCGAACAGTACGAGCCCGATCGCAAGCAGGCCGCTACAATGGCCTCGATGCCCGGCACGCCCTCCCCCCCGCTGACCCGTTCCCTGCTGGCACCACGTCAGTGGCCGGCATGGCTGGGGGTGGGTGCCATATGGCTGATCGGCCAATTGCCCTATCCGGCCCTGCTCTGGCTTGGTCGGCGGCTTGGCGCGCTGGTTCGCAGCGTGCCCTCTGCGCGGCGCCGGGTCGCCGAAGCGAATATTGCGCTGTGCTTTCCCGACCTCGATGCAGACGCACAAGCCGCGCTGGTCGACCGGAACCTGCGTGACATCGGACTGATGCTGGTGGAATTTGCACAAGGCTGGATGGGCAGCGACCGGCGCATTGCCCAGATCCCGCTGCGCATCGAAGGCCTGGAACATCTGCAGGCAGCGCGCGCCGAGGGACAGGGCGTGCTGCTGGTCGGCGGACACTTCTCGCATCTGGAGCTATGCGGGCGACTGGTCTCGCAGCGTGTCGGCATCGCCGGCATGTACCGCAAGATGGATTCGGCGGTGTTCGAATGGGCGGTGTTGCGCGCACGCCTGCGCTATGCCACCGCGATGTTCGACAAGGATGACATCCGTGGCACCATCAAGTATCTGCGCGGCGGCGGCACGCTGTGGTATGCGCCAGACCAGGACATGCGCAGCAAGGACACCGTGTTCGCGCCTTTCTTTGGCATCCCGGCAGCCACCCTCACCGCCACCCATCATCTGGCACGGATGTCGGGTGCGCGGGTGATCCCGTTCTTTCATCGGCGGCTACCCGATGGGCAGGGCTATGCACTGCGCCTTGGTGCCCCACTGCAGGACTTCCCCGGTCCGGACGCCGTCGCCGACACGGCACGCATCAACGCCTGCATCGAGCAGATGGTGCGCGACGCGCCGGAGCAGTATCTGTGGGTGCACAAGCGCTTCAAGACCCGACCCGGCAACGAGCCGGCGCCGTACTGAGAGCAAGAGGGAACCTGTTGTCGGTGATCAAAGGCTGCGGCTTGATCATCGACGTGGCAGCTGGTGCCTGCCGCGCATCTAGTCACGCCGGCGGCGCGCCTCGTGCAACTTGGCGTACTTCAGAAAGGCGTAGAACGCCCCGGTAACGCTGGCGATGAAGCCGGCCCAGCCGTTCAGGAAATAGCGTTTCCCGAAGTATTGGCGCAGGAAGAACAGCGGCGGATAGAACACCATCCGCAGGCCGCTGAAGCGCTGCCCGGTGCGCAGCTTGTATGCCACCATGCCACTGGTATAGCGATTGATCTTGTCGACCCGGGTGGCGATGTCAGCGTCGCCACCGTTGACGAAGTCGGCCCGTCGCAGCGTTTTCACCGGTCCGCGCACCTCCACTGCCGAATGCACTTCGACATCGTTCATGCCGCCGCGTCGGCGATCGAACAGCCGAAGATGACCATTGCGCCAGCTCCAGCGGTGTTGCACGGTCCAGAACATCCGCTCGCGCCGCGGCAGCCGGAAGCCGGCATGGCGTGGCCGGGTCAGGGCGCGCTCGATCTCCTGGCGGGTGCCCGGCGAGAGGATTTCATCGGCATCCAGGTTGAGGATCCAGTCGTGACTGGCCATGTCGTAGGCACGCTCCTTCTGCGGCCCGTAGTCGTCAAACGGATGGGTCGCGACACGCGCGCCGTGACGCTCGGCGATGGACACGGTGGCGTCGGTGGAACCGGAATCCAGCACCACGATCTCTTCCGCCCAATCAACCTCGCGCAGACAGGCATCGAGCGTGTCGGCATTGTTGAAGGTGATAACCACCACGGACAGCGGCTCACGCAACATCGGGCACCTCTCGGGCATTGCCTGCGGCCGGCTCGGGCTCAAGGTACAAGGCCGCGCACCACAGCCCCAGCAGCCAGCCGAACAGAAGCCCCCACCACGCCGAATAAAACGCCAGATGGGTATTGAGCGGAAACAGCATCACGGCCAACGCCACACTGACCGGAAACGCCCGCCCGCGCGCCGCTGCGCCCACCCGACGCCAGGCCCGCCATGCAAGCGCGACGGCAGCCAGCCACAACAGCAGACCGAGCGCGCCGGTCTCAGTGAGAATCTCCAGGACCAGCTGATGTGCGTGGCAGGCACCTTCGCCGATACCACAGGGCTCGGCGACCAGGAAATGGTCGTTCGCCGGCGCATATTGCGGATAGGCGTAGCGAAAGCCGCGCACGCCCACGCCGTTGATCGGGTGCGCCTCGATCATCCGCACACTGGCATGCCAGATGTCGAGCCGACCGCTGAGCGCGGTATCGACCGCTTGATCGGTACCGCGCAGTGCAAGCAGAGTGCGCCCCATCCGGTCATGAAAGCGCTCCGAGGTGTGCCACGCGACGGCACCGGCAAGCGCGAGCACCACCGCGCCGCCCGCACAGTAGGCAAGGAGCTGTCGCGACGACCCGGCTTCACGCCAGACAAAGCCCAGCGCCACCAACGCGTAGATCAACCAGGCAGCGCGCGATCCGGCCAGCAGGATCGGTCCCAGCAACAGCAGGAAAGCCAGCAACAGGCCCGGCACGCCCCAGCGTCGCCGTGCCGCCCACAGCGCAAAGGGCGACAGCACGGCCAAGGTGGGGCCCAGCTTGAGATTGGTGGCGCCGAAGATGCCCGAAATGCGCTCGGCCTGCGCATGGCCGCCCAGGCTCCAGCCGGTCAGCGCCTGCAGCCAGGCATCGGCCACCCACAGTGCCAGCACCAGCGCGACGGCTACATACAGTGCCTGCAGCTTGCTTTCACTGCGGATCGCGAAACAGGCGTAGAGCCCCAATGGCGCATAGCGCAACAGCCCCGCCACGGTACCCAGACTCTTGCCCGGCACGATCGAGTCGAACACCGACAGAAAAGCCGCCCCGATGTAGGCGGCCAACAGCCACAGCAGCAGGCGCGCACCGGCATGTTGCTGCAACGCCTGCGGATAACGCGCGAACAGCATGATGACACCGAGCAGGCAAAGCGCGGTGCCCAGCTCGGAACTGCGCCCGAATGGCAACAACGCGACCACCAGCCAGAATGGCAGCAAGGGTGAACGCAAGGCGGCTTTGAGCGTGGCGCTGAAGGTAGTCATGCACGAACCGAAACGGGGCGGTTACGCATTGTAGGCGAGCGATGCGGGAGAAAACGGTTAGCCCACCAGCTCCTCGTACAGCGCCAGCGTGGCCCGCTGCATGTCCAACAGGCGATAGCGCTGCAACGGCGCAATCGGCGGCGCAAGTCGCATCAACTCGGCAGCGCGCTCTACCAGCCGCTCGCGATCCCCTTGCGGCACGCGTCCGGCCGGATACAGTTCGGCCAGCAATTCGCCGACGCCACCATGTGCATAGCCGAGCACCGGCCGGCACAGTGACAGCGCCTCGATCACGGTACGCCCGAACGACTCCGGCTTGTTGGACAACTGCAGGATCAGCGTGGACAACGCATAGATATCGCGCACGTCGTCGCGCGGAGGTGTCAACACCACCTGCGAGCTCAAACCACGGACCCGGATCAGCTCGCGCAGCTCGTCCAGATATGCCTCGCGACCGGGCTCGATCACGCCCAGCAGCAACAACCGCGCCTCAATACCGCGTCGCTTCAGCTCGGCAAGCAGTTCGATCGCATCGTGATGTCCCTTCAGCCGCGTACCGCGCGCCGGAAGGGTCAGCAGCGGCGCCCCCATCAGCGCCGGATACTCGGCGTAGAAAGCTTTCTGCCAGGCGTCGTCCGGCCAGTGACCGTAAGGGAAGGCCTCGGGATCGATGCCGCGTGGAATCACTCTCACACGTGAGGGCTCAAGCCACGGATAGTGGCTCAGCACGTAATCACGCAGCGTCTGCGACACCACGATCACCCGCTCGCCGCGCATCAGAATCGCGCTGTAGCGCCCCGGCGAATTGAGCCCGTGCACCGTAGTGACGAAGTGCGGCCGTGGCGTCATGCCCTTGATCGCCCACCAACCCAGCCATGCCGGCAGCCGTGAACGGGCGTGCACGATGTCGGGCTTCAGCTCGCGCAGCACACGTCGCAGCGCAGCCAGTCGGGTCAGCGTGCGCAACGCCTTGCGGCCGATGTCGAGCGTTACGTGCTCGCTGCCCTCCGCCTTCAACTGCTCGGCCAGCCGCCCGCCGGCCGATATCACGATCGAGCGGTGACCAGCCTGCACCAGCGCACGAGCCATCTCCAGTGCCGACCGCTCCGCACCGCCCGAATGCAGGGCAGGGATCAGCTGAACCACAGTCATCAGCTTGGCAGGCACGGCGATGCTGGACATAAGCTCTGGACTGGCGGCTTTCATCCCCTGAGGCAAGCAAGAACAATGCCGTATGCCCCTGGATGAAAGCCCGCCAGATCAGTCGGCCAGCACGTAGTGCGCGCCACAGTAGGCGCAGGTTGACTCGCCGCCCTCATCGAGGATGGGCAGATAGACCTTGGGGTGCGAATTCCAGAGCACCATCCCCGGCATCGGGCACGACAGCGGCAGGTCATCCCGCGTCACTTCGTAACGATTTTCGGCATTTGCCGCCACTGGTGACACGGCCGCGGACAGAGGACCGGACATGAGCGAACTCCACACTGGACATCAAGCTGTAAATGGTAGCAGGCTGCATGCTTCCGCCGGGGGAACGGAAGCAGATTACACGTCCGGCAAGCGCACCGATCCGTCATCGGGTTTCATGCAAGTTCCATCGCGAAGCAGGCACATCCGTCCCGCGCCGATTTCCGGTACCGGGCCAACTTGTTTCAGGAGGGCATCATGGACTTCGGAAAAACCATCGACCGTGTCAAAGGCATCCTGACCACACCCAACACCGAGTGGCCGACCGCTGCGGCCGAGCCGGCAACGATTGGCGGCCTGTACACCGGCTACATCGCGATCGTCGCCG
>JAPHUU010000074.1 GCA_026193555.1 Rhodanobacter sp. | reverse complement strand
GGCCTTGCCGGCCCGACTTCGTTGGTGGCCTGCTAATCTTCAGCGTCTTTCATCGGGCTTGCCTGAATCTTCATGCGTATCGCACTGGGCATTGAATACGACGGCACGGACTTTTGCGGCTGGCAGCGGCTGAAGGTCGATGCCAGCGTGCAGGGCGTGGTGGAGCAGGCGTTGTCGAAGGTCGCCGCACATCCCGTCCAGGTCAGCTGTGCGGGGCGCACCGATTCCGGTGTGCATGGTCGCTGCCAGGTCGTGCATTTCGATACCGAGGCGCAGCGCGAGATGCGCGGCTGGGTTCTCGGCGCCAGCTCCAATCTGCCGTCCAGCGTAGCGGTGCTGTGGGCGCAACCGGTGGCCGCCGAGTTTCATGCGCGTTATGCCGCGCGCAGCCGTCGCTACCGCTATCGCATCCTCAACCGTCCGGTGCGGGCGGCACTGGATGCACGCTATGTGACCTGGGAGCGTTGGCCACTCGATGCCGAACGCATGCATGCCGCGGCGCAGGCACTGCTCGGCGAGCATGACTTCAGCGCGTTCCGGGCCTTGTCCTGCCAGGCAATCCATCCACGCCGGACGGTGCTGGCGGTCAGCGTGCGGCGTGACGGCGAGCAGATTCTGGTCGACATCGAGGCCAACGCATTTCTGCATCACATGGTGCGAAATATCGTGGGTTCGCTGCTGTTGATTGGTCGCGGTGAGCAGCCGGTGGCATGGATGGCCGAGTTGCTTGCGGGCCGTGATCGACTGGTCGCGGGGCCGACCGCGCCGGCTTCGGGGCTGACCTTCATCGGCCCACGCTACCCTGCGCACTGGGGATTGCCGGTTGAGGTAAGCCAATGACGCGAACCCGCATCAAGTGCTGCGGCGTGACCCGGGTCGAGGATGCATTGCTGGCGGTCGGATTGGGCGTGGATGCGATCGGCATGGTGTTCACCCGGCGCAGCAAGCGTTGCGTCACGCTGGCACAGGCACAGGCGATCCGCCGTGCCTTGCCGCCGTTCGTCACCTGCGTGGCCTTGTTCATGGACGATGATCCAGCCCGCGTGCGTCAGGTCATGCAGGATGTGCAGCCGGACCTGCTGCAGTTTCACGGCGACGAGACCGATGCATGGTGCGCCCGGTTCGGTTGGCGCTATCTGAAGGCCATTGCGATGGGCGAGGGCAGTGCGGCAGTGGCGCGGTTGCGGGAGTTTCCTGGCGCGGCGGGCCTGCTGCTGGACGGCCATGGGCTCGGTCAGGCGGGCGGTAGCGGACAGGTGTTCGACTGGTCGCTGATTCCGCAGCAGACGGCTCAGCCGGTGATCCTGGCCGGGGGCCTGCACGCCGGCAATGTGGCCGAGGCGATTCGGGTGGCCAGGCCATGGGCGGTCGACGTCTCCAGTGGCATCGAAGCTTCGCCGGGCATCAAGGATCCCGATCGGCTGCGTGCGTTTGTGGCGGCGGTGCGCTCGGCGCCCTCGGCGACCGAAGTGCTTGCCTGAGAATCGTTGTTTCGTCTCAGTCGCCGCCCAGTTCCTGCTTCAACCAGACCACCAGCGCATCGGTGCGTGCTTCGTTGGTCCGCTGCGGTGTGCACAGGATCCACTGCCCGCGGGTCTGGCGAAACCCCCAGGGAGCCTGCAGTCGGCCGGAGCGGAGGTCGTCAGCCACCAGTTGTCGCGGGGCGATGGCGACCCCGAGCCCGGCGACGGCCGCTTCAAGCAGATAGTAGAGATGCTCGAAGGCTTGGCCCATCTGCAGACGTTCCGCTGCAAGGCCCTCGGCGTGGGCCCAGTCCGGCCATGCCTGAGGGCGCGAGGCGGTGTGCAGCAGCGGCTCCTCGCTCAGCACCGAGGCTGGCCCCTGGCTCAGTCGGGTGAAGTCAGCGTGTCGCGGGCTCAATACCGGGCCGATCCACTCCGGCGCCAGCACATGCACCCGCCAGACAGCCGGCCATGGCGGCTCGGCCAGCAACAGCGCGGCATGCAGGCCCGACAGGCTGGGGTCGGGGTAGCCTTCATTGGCGGACAGGTGGAGCTTCAGGCCCGGCAGCTCGGTGTCCAGCCGGCCCAGACGGGGGATCATCCAGCGTGCCAGCAGGCTGCTGGGACAGCCGAGGATATAAGGCGCTTGCGCCGCGCCATGACTGAGTTCCTGGCAGGTTTCGCGCAGTTGCGTGAAGGCGGCGGCTGTCGCGTCGCGCAGGCGCAGGCCTGCCGCAGTGAGGACGAGGCTGCGCCCCTGGCGTTGGAAAAGGGAGATGCCGAGCTCGGCCTCCAGCGCACGAATCTGTCGGCTCACGGCACCGTGGGTCACGTGTAGTTCGTTGCCCGCCCGACTGACACTTCCGAGACGCGCTGCGACCTCAAAGGCACGGAGTGCATTCAGGGAGGGCAGATCACGTGCCGCGCTATATGTGAGTTTTTCTGACATGTCGCGGCGATCTTATCGCTTTTTCCGATACCGTTGCTGCGCTATGGTGGCGCGGCCTCGGCTGGGGCAATCCGAACCAACCCGATGAGTGACCTTTATGGCCAAGATTGCCGACTTCAATGCCTACCCTGATGTGCACGGACGCTTCGGCAACTACGGCGGCAGTTACGTTGCCGAGACGCTGATGGCGCCGCTGGCCGAACTGACCGAGGCCTATCTGCGCCTGCGTGAGGATCCGGCGTTCATCGCCGAGCTCGACCATGACCTCAAGCACTATGTTGGCCGGCCCAGCCCGATCTATCACGCCGAGCGGCTGTCGCGGCACGTCGGCGGCGCGCGGATACTGCTCAAACGCGAGGACCTGAACCACACCGGCGCGCACAAGATCAACAACACGGTCGGCCAGGCACTGGTGGCCCGGCGCATGGGCAAGCCGCGGATCATCGCCGAAACCGGCGCCGGCCAGCATGGCGTGGCCAGTGCCACGGTGGCGGCGCGGCTGGGGCTGAAGTGTGTGGTCTACATGGGCGCGGTCGATATCGAGCGACAGAAGATCAACGTCTACCGGATGAAGCTGCTCGGTGCCGAGGTGGTGCCGGTGACCTCCGGTTCGAAGACGCTGAAGGATGCGCTCAACGAGGCGATGCGCGACTGGGTCACCAACGTTGCCGACACGTTCTACATCATCGGCACGGTGGCCGGCCCGCATCCGTATCCGATGATGGTGCGCGACTTCAACGCCATCGTCGGGCGCGAGGCGCGGGCCCAGATGCTGGAAGAGTATGGTCGGTTGCCTGACGTGCTGACCGCCTGCGTGGGCGGTGGCTCCAATGCGATCGGGCTGTTCCATGCGTTCCTCAACGATCCGGATGTGCGCATGGTCGGTGCCGAGGCAGCGGGTGAGGGCATCGCCAGTGGCCATCACGCTGCCTCGTTGGTCGCGGGCCGGCCTGGCGTGCTGCACGGCAACCGCACTTACGTGTTGTGCGACGACAATGGCCAGATCACCGAGACGCACTCGATCTCTGCGGGCCTCGATTATCCTGGCGTCGGTCCCGAGCATGCGTTCCTGAAGGATGCCGGACGAGCGGAATACGCCGGTATCACCGACGACGAGGCGATGGAGGCTTTCCATCTGCTGGCGCGTCAGGAGGGTATCCTGGCTGCACTCGAATCCAGCCATGCAGTGGCACAGGCGATCAAGCTGGCGCGGGAGATGCCGAAAGACGGGATCGTGCTGTGCAACCTGTCCGGTCGCGGTGACAAGGACGTGCACACCATCGCCGCGCGCGAAGGAGTGCAGGTATGAGCCGCATCGACCGACGCTTTGCCGAGTTGAAGTCGGCGCACCGTACCGGGCTGATCCCGTTCGTCACCGCTGGTGATCCGGCGCCGGACCATGTGGTGTCGCTGATGCACGCCCTGGTCGATGCCGGTGCGGATGTGATCGAGCTTGGCGTGCCGTTCTCCGACCCGATGGCCGATGGCCCGGTCATCCAGCACGCCAGTGAGCGCGCGATTACCCGCGATGTGGGGCTGATGGATGTATTGCGCTGGGTCCGCGAATTCCGCGCACGCGACGCGCAGACGCCGATCGTGCTGATGGGCTACCTGAACCCGATCGAGATTCACGGCTATGCCCGTTTTGCTCGGGAGGCCGTTGAGGCCGGTGTTGACGGTGTGCTGCTGGTCGATTGCCCGCTGGAAGAGGCGGCGGTGCTGCAGCCACTGCGTGACGCCGGGCTGCAGCAAATCATGCTTGCGGCGCCGACCACCGCACCCGCGCGTATGGCGCGGCTGTGCGAGGTGGCGGAGGGATTCCTGTATTATGTTTCGTTTGCGGGTATCACGGGCGCTGCGCAGTTGAGCACGGCCGACATTGCCGGGCGTGTGGCCGGGGTCCGCGCCATGGCGCGGGCGCCGGTGGCGGTGGGCTTCGGCATCCGTGATGCGGCAAGTGCCAAGGCCGTGGCCGGGTTTGCCGATGCCGTGGTGATCGGCAGCGCACTGGTCGAACGGCTGGCTGGCGCGGTGGAGGCGGATGAGATTTCCGCACGGGCAAGGAATTTTCTTGCGCCGATCCGTGCCGCGCTGGATGCGCATTGAGGACAACCGCCTTCACTGCAGGGCGCGTGCAGGACTACGTGCAGGACAATCTGGGGTGATGCGATGAACTGGCTGCAAAAAATCATGAATCCGCGCACCCGACCGCAGCAACCGAGCGTCGGCAAGGGTTCGGTGCCCGAGGGCGTCTGGGAAAAGTGCGGCGGTTGCGGCACGGTGCTGTACCGGCCCGAGCTTGAGCGCAACCTGATGGTCTGCCCCAAGTGCGATCATCATCACTACATCGATGCGCGAACGCGGCTGCAGGCGCTGCTCGATGAAGGCACCGTGCAGGAGCTGTGGGCCAGCATGGAGCCTACCGATCCGCTGAAATTCCGCGACACCAAGAAGTACCGCGATCGCATCATCGCCACGCAGAAGAAAACCGGCGAGAAGGACGCCCTGCTGGCGATGAGCGGCGAGCTGAAGGGCCTTCCGCTGATGGCAGTCGCGTTTGAGTTTGCCTATATGGGCGGTTCGATGGGTTCGGTGGTCGGCGATAAATTCGCCCGCGCCGCCGAACGCGC
Organism: Rhodanobacter sp.; assembly: GCA_026193555.1. Lineage (GTDB taxonomy): Bacteria > Pseudomonadota > Gammaproteobacteria > Xanthomonadales > Rhodanobacteraceae > Rhodanobacter. The sequence goes on along the minus strand of JAPHUU010000074.1, from coordinate 105 downwards.
ACTGGCCGAGCGCAGCGCGCTGGTGTGCTTCTCCGCGACCGGCGGGGCGCGCATGCAGGAGGCCCTGTTTTCGTTGATGCAGATGGCCAAGACCGCGGCGGCGCT
>JAPHUU010000416.1 GCA_026193555.1 Rhodanobacter sp. | reverse complement strand
TGTCGCTGAGCGGAAAGCTGTCACTGGTGACCCTGGCACTCGCTGCCATGGCGCCCCTGCCGGCAGCGCTGGCGCCCTTCAGCGTCATCTCCGAGGCCCACGCGCAAACCAACCCCTGCGCGCCGACCCCGCCGAAGTCCAAACCTGCCAATCCGTGCGCGCCGCAGAAAGCCCGCGCGGCCAACCCGTGTGCGCCGCAGCCGGCCAACAAGGCAGGCAAGACGGAAAAGGCAAAAAAGAATTGTGACGCGCCGAAAAATCCCTGTGCGCCAGCGCCGAAGTGCACCGAGGACGGCCAGGGCTGATGAAACACGTTCAGGCCGCCCGTGGCGACAGTCCTCGCCTCGCATTCACGCCGGCACGCATTGCGGCGAGCTTGAGCGCGCTTGACCGCGCCGACCGTGCTCGTGCGCGAGCCGCGGCCGATGCCCTGATTGTCTGCCTGCACAAGTTCATCGATGCTGGCCAGGTGCCCTTGTCCGCGACCGTGGGGCAGTCGGCACCGCCGCAGAGCTGGCAGCACTACCAGCCCGCAGAAGCCATGGCGATCGATGGCCGACCCGGCGCGCTGCATTACTACTATCACGCGCACCCGACACCGGGCGCGCACTCGGCCGAGCACGGACACTTCCACCTGTTTGCCCAGCTTGGGGCAGATGAGGAAGGCGTCGCTCGTTACACCCATCTGATCGCGATCGGCGTCGATGCGCGCGGCTTGCCGATCCGGCTGTTCACGACCAATCGTTGGGTCACCGACGAAACCTGGTTGCCCGCGGATCGACTGATTACCCTGGCCGAACAGATTGCCGACTCCCGCGCCAGGCGCAGCGATCCGGTCGATGGCTGGTTGCGGGCGCAACTCGGCGTATTTGCACCACAGATCGCCGGGTTGCTGCATCACCGTGATCGGCGCATCGCTGCGCGCCTGAAAGAGGGGCGTCGGCCCGGCCTGTTCGAGGATCGACGGATGCACGTGGTGAGCCAGTGCCTTGTGTCCGTCGAACGCCAACTCACCGCACTTGACCACGTTATTCACTGAGAGTCCGCAAGGACGAGGTTAGAGGAATTGAATATGAAGATGCTAATCAAGAGCGCGCTCATCGCCGCTCTGGTGCTGGTCGGATCCACCGCAGCTCAGGCGATCGAACTGCCCGGCCCGGTCGTGAGCCCGCAATGGCTCTTGCAACACCAGACTGAAGTCAACATCGTTGATGTCCGCAGCGACCCGGCCTCGTTCACCAAGGCGCCTGCCTTCACCACCGAAAAAGGCGTGAAGTCGTTATCGACGCTGGGTGGCCACATACCGGGGGCGTTGTTCCTCGACTTCGGCAAGGTGCGCGTTCCGCGCATGGTCGACGCCCGCGAGATCAACTGGATGCTGCCCGACCAGCAGGCCTTCCAGAACCTGATGCGCAGCATCGGCGTCAAGGCAGGACTTCCTACCGTGATCGTGCCTGAAGGCGCCTCCGGTGCAGACCTGGACATGGCGGCACGCGTGTACTGGTCGATGAAGGTCTACGGCGACGACAAGCTCGCCCTGCTTGACGGCGGCACCACCGGCTGGCTGCAGCAGGGGCTGGCCTACAACTCCGCACCGGCCCCCAGTGCCGAAGGCAACTGGGTGGCCACTCCCGCCCGAATGCGTTATGTCGCAAGCAGCGCCGACGTCGCCAAGGCCATCGGCACCAAGGCGCAGATCGTCGATGCGCGGCCGATGCCGTTCTACGTCGGCTTGGTGAAGAAGCCGAACGTCGGTGCGGCCGGGCACATCAAGGGCGCCGTGAACCTGCCGCCCGAGCTGCGCACCACCATGGCCGATGGCAGCGAGCACTATCTGAAGGCCAATCAGTACAAGGCCATCTTCAAGCACCTCGACCTCAACGCCGCCAAGCCGAGCATCACCTATTGCAACACGGGGCACCTGGCGGCTGGCGCCTGGTTCGTCCTCAGCGAGGTGCTGAAGAACCCGCACACCCGTCTGTACGACGGTTCGATGTACGAATGGACTACCGAGCAGCGCCCGGTGGTCGGGCTGCCCTGACACTGACCGACGGCGAAGCGTTCGCCGGGTCAAGAACGAGTTACAGCGGAGTTTTGGATGGATCAGCAGGACCCCAAACGTGGCCGAATCATTCCGGCACCAGAAAACTTCCTGAGCAGCGCCGGCGCTTCGCGCCGGCGCGCGCTGGGCGGCCTGCTTGCGGGTGGTGCGGCGCTGGTCGCCGGACGCTCGGCGCTCGCCGCCGATGCCATCGGCGCACCCGCCGACCCTGCGCACCTTCCGCCCAACGTGCCACCGTGGTCGCAGCAGCTAGGCAAGCCGGTCGGCGCGAACCCGTATGGCCTTCCCTCGCCCTACGAGAAAACCATCATTCGCCGCAGCAGCCCGGGCCTGACCACAACTACCCAGTCCTCGGTGGCATTTACACCGCTGCAGAACCTGTTCGGCATCATTACGCCGAACGGGCTGCATTTCGAACGCGACCACAATGGCCGTCCGGACGTGAATCCCTATGAACACCGGCTGATGGTGCACGGTCTGGTGCGCGAGCCGAAAATCTACACGATGGAGGATTTGCTGCGTTTTCCATCGGTTTCGCGCATCCATTTCATCGAATGCGGTGCCAACTCGGCGATGGAATGGGCCAACCCGTCCGTGCCTACCGTGCAGTACACCCATGGCATGCTGGGCTGCTCCGAGTGGACCGGCGTACCGCTGTCGACCCTGCTCGAGGACGTCGGTTTCGACACCAGGAAGGGAAAATACATCCTGGCCGAGGGTGCCGATGGCGCCGGCCTCACCCGCACCATTCCGATCTCGTTCGCGCTGGACGACGTCCTCGTCGCCTATGGCCAGAACGGCGAGATGCTGCGGCCGGAACAAGGTTATCCGGTGCGCCTGCTGGTGCCCGGCGTGCAGGGGATTTCGAACGTCAAATGGCTGCGCCGCATCAAGGTCGGCGACATGCCGTGGAACACGCGCGAGGAATCATTGCAGTACAGCGACGAGATGCCCGACGGCACCACCCGCCAGTACACCTGGATCCAGGAAGCCAAGTCGGTAATCACCTCGCCTTCCGGTGGCCAGCAGTTGCTGGACAAGGGTGGCTATTTCGAAATCACCGGCGTCGCCTGGTCCGGCCGCGGCCATATCAAGCGCGTGGATATCTCCACCGACGGTGGCCGGAACTGGCGTACGGCACGGCTGCAGACACCCGTGCTCGACAAGGCGCTGACCCGCTTCCGCGCGGACTGGAGATGGGACGGCAGCCCGGCGCTGTTGCAGAGCCGCTGCATCGATTCGACCGGCTACGTGCAGCCGAAAATGCGCCAATTGCGCCAGGTGCGCGGCACCCGTTCGATCTATCACAACAATGCCATCCAGACCTGGCTCGTTGATGCCGAGGGCAAGGTGCACAATGTTGAAGTATAAGTGGATCCTTGGCCAGCTGGCTGCAATCGTGCTGCTCACGGCGACGATGCCGACCCATGCGCAGGTCAGGTACCACCTCGGGAAAGCAGCCACCCCGCAGGAGATCGCCGGCTGGAATATCGATGTCCGACCGGACGGTGCGGGTCTGCCCGACGGTCAGGGTTCGGTCGCACAGGGCAACGATGTCTACGATGCCAACTGCGCCAGCTGCCACGGCACGTTCGGCGAAAGCAACGAGTATCTGGCACTGACCGGCGTCGGCGCCAAACTCAACTATGCGACCACGTTGTTTGACTACATCAATCGGGCCATGCCCTTCCCGCACTCGAAATCATTGACCGCCGATCAGGTCTACGCGGCGACAGCCTATGTGCTGAACTTGAACAACGTCGTGCCGGCCGATTTTGTGGCCAACAAGGACACCTTGCCCAAGATCAAGATGCCCAATCGCGACAAAATGAAGTTGTTCCCCGGGTTGATGACCATTCACGGCAAGCCTGACGTGCACAACGTCGCCTGCATGAAGAACTGCGCAAAGGACGTAAAGGTCACCGCCCGCCTGCCACCGGATTTCGTCAAGAATCTTTATGGTGACATTCGCGACAACTTCCGCGGGCTGGCCACGATGAACGAGATGGCTCCGGCGGAAGATTCGCTGCCGGCGCCAACCAAGGACGGACCCACGCTGGTTGAGAAGAACGGCTGCACCGTTTGCCACGCAATCGACCACAAGATTGTGGGCCCCGCGTTCCGCGACGTCGCCGACAAGTATCAGGGCAATGCCGATGCCATGCGGCTGCTGACCAAGAAGGTTCGCGACGGCGGCTCGGGCGTATGGGGCACGATTCCGATGATGCCGCATCCTGATATCTCCAATGCCGACCTGGACATCATGGTCCATTGGGTTCTGAAACAGACCACCAAGAAATGAAGATGCCGGCGCACAAAATGTCCCATACCCCATTGCAACCATCCTGCAACAAGCAAAATCCAGTCGAGGAGTCATCAATGAAAATGTCGAGAAGGACATTCCTTCAGTCCAGCGCCAGCGGCACGGCCATGCTGTTTGTCTGGGCCGCGGGTCTGCTGCCGCGTTTGGCGACAGCTGCGACCAACCCGCTTGCGTCAACCGATCACCGCAAGCCGTTCGAAGCTCAAACACTGGATGACGTCGTCAAGGCACTGGGCGGAAGCAACGCGCAACAGTCCTCCGACATTTCTCTGCGGGCACCGCCTATCGCCGAGAACGGCGCAGTGGTTCCGGTGGTGATCGAGAGCAAGTTGCCCAACACGCGGATGATCGCGATTGTGTCGGAGAAAAATCCCCATGCACTCTCCGCGGCCTTTCACTTCCCGGAAGGCACGGATCCCTATGTCATGACGCGCGTGAAGATTGCCGAGACATCCAAAGTTTATGCCCTGGTACAAACCGACAAGGGCTTCTTCTATACCAATCAGCTGATCAAGGTCACCCTTGGCGGCTGCGGCGG
>JAPHUU010000069.1 GCA_026193555.1 Rhodanobacter sp. | reverse complement strand
TGCTGGCCGGTGCCGGCGGGATCGATTCGCCGCCGCGCAAGGTGGTCGTGATCGGACTGGGATTGACCGCGGTCGACGTGCTGCTGGACCTTTCCGCGCGTTGGCCGCAAACCGAATTCACCGCGATCTCGCGCCACGGACTGCTGCCGGAGAACCATCTGCGGGTCAGCAACGCGCCGGTCGACGACAGCGCCGGTCTGATCGAGGCCATGCGCGACACGGCGGATATTCGCCAGTGGTCCAGGCTGCTGCGCGAGGCGATGGAGCAGGAAGAGGACTGGCGCACCGTCATCGACAGCCTGCGGCCGCATACGCCGCATCTGTGGCGCGAACTGCCGATCGAGCAACGCGCACGCTTTCTGCGCCACGCACGGTGGGCGTGGCAACGTGCCCGACACCGGATTCCACCGCAGTCAGCCGCCGCGATTGCGTCCCTGGAGCAGGCCGGCCGACTGCAACGCCAGCGTCAGCGCATGCTGGCGGTGGACACCGTCGGTGACCGCCTGCAGCTGAGCCTGGTGCCAACCCAGGGGGGCGTCGCACAGACGCTGTGCGCCGACATGGTGATCCAGAGCACCGGCCTGAACATCGACGTGCGGCACAGCGAGCACCGCCTGGTCAGCCAGCTGCTCACCAATGCGCATATCACGGCCGATCCGCTGAACCTGGGGGTACTCGCCGATGACCACGGCCGGTTGCTGCACGATGGCAAGAGCTGGCCCAACCTGTTTGCGCTCGGCAGCCTGCTGCGCGGCGAACGCTGGGAATCCAACGCGATGCCGGAGATCTGCCAGCAGGCCCGTCAGCTGGCCGATCAGGTGCTGTCCGGATAGTCGACCCACAGGGCCCGCATGACATACAGCGCCATCACGGCAACCATCCTGCTGCTGCACCTGCTGGGCCTGTTCGCCGCGATGCATGCGGTGGTCCACACGCGTACCCCGCAAGGTGCCATCGGCTGGGCGTTGGGCCTGCTGTTGCTGCCCTATGTGACATTGCTGCCGTACCTGTACCTGGGCTCCAGCCGCTTCACCGGCTACCCCGCCGCCTATGCCTGCCGACCATCGACCTATCCTGCATTGCAGGTCGACGAACAGGCGCTCGCTCCCGCCTGCCTGCGCTTCGCCGCGATCAGCGCACTGCAGGGCCGGCCCTTTCGCAGCGGTCATCGCTGCCGGTTGCTGATCGATGGCGATGCTGCCTTCGACGCCATGCTCGCGGCGATGGCCGCGGCCGAGCGATGCCTGCTGGTGCAGTTCTTCGTCTTCCACGACGATGCGCTGGGCCGGCGCGTGCAGCAGGTATTGCTGCAGCGTGCGGCGGCCGGCATCCAGGTCTGCGTGTTGTTCGATGGCGTCGGCAGCCACGACCTGCCGCAACAGTACGTGGATACGCTGCGCGCTGGCGGCGTGGCGATCCATCCGTTTGCCACCGGCCGCTGGAGCAACCGCTTCCAACTGAACTTCCGCAACCACCGCAAGATCGTGGTGGTCGATGGCTCGCGCGCCTTCGTCGGTGGCCTCAACGTGGGTGACGAATACCTTGGCCTGAAGCCGCCACTGGCACCGTGGCGCGATACCCAGCTGGAACTGCAGGGCCCGGTCGTCGCCGACCTGCAACGGCTGTTCGCCAACGACTGGCACTGGATCACCGGTGCGCTGCCGCCGCTGCTGGACGCCGCACCCTGCGACGGCGAGGCAAGCGCGCTGATCGTCGCCAGCGGGCCGGCCGATCCGCAGGAAAGCGGCTCACTGTTCTTCACTGCCGCGATCCACGCGGCACGCGAGCGACTGTGGCTGAGCACGCCGTACTTCGTGCCCGATCAGGCCGTGCTGTCGGCATTGCAGCTGGCCGTGCTGCGCGGCGTGGACGTGCGTGTGCTGATTCCGTCGCGAGCGGATCACCGCACCGTGTTCCTTGCCTCCACCCTGCACGCCCACCATGCGCTGCTGGCCGGTATCCACATGTTCCGCTATCAACCGGGCTTCCTGCACCAGAAGGCCTTGCTGGTCGACCACGACAGCGCGGCGATCGGCAGCATGAATCTGGACAGCCGCTCGTTCCGGCTCAACTTCGAGGTCAGTGCGCTGGTCGTCGACCGCAACTTCGCCACCGCAGTGGCGACCATGCTCGAAGCGGACTTTTCCCGTGCGCGGGCCATCGACGAAAGCGAGTACCGCGATGCGCCCTACCTGCGCCGCGTGGCCATGCATGTGGCGCGACTGTTCGATCCGCTGCTGTAGGCAGCCGCTGCTGCAGGCGAGCGTGGCGTCGACCCGCACGGATGATCTGCGTGCCAGCCTGTGGAAGGTGGCCAAAGCGGGCCCAAGCCGCGGCGCATCGCCCATGGGTGTCTCTTGTCCGGGAACGCCGATGCGGGGGTGTTGCGCTGCTCAATTCGCGGTCAGCGCGCAATCTGCGAGCTGCCATGCCCGCGTTCTTCAAAAGGTAAAACGGGCGCGATGGGGACAAGCCCACAGCGCCCGTTGCAGTGCATGCTGGCGCGTGACTCAGGGTGTGATGTTCGAGATCCGCGTCGCCCAGTTGCTGTAGGCACCTCGCGTGCCATTGCACTCGCCCAGCGGCGCCAGTTCGAACTCGGCCAGGGTGCAAGTCTGTGCGATGTACTCCGATGCGACCCAGATGCCATTGCCGTCCGCGGCCGCGGCGCCATAGTCACCCCAGCGTGGCCTGTTGGTGAAGGCAGGGATCCCGGTAAAACCATCCCATGGACCCGCGCCCGGCGCAGCGATATGCACATCGCCAGCGCCGGCAATGGCATCCAGCCCGGCGTAGCCGGCACTCGGGTAGTCGTTCGGGCCGACCACGGTGAACGCGATCACGCCACGCCCGCTCTTCGTCACCGCCAGGGCCGGATAGGTCAGATTGGTGTCGGGAAGGGCCAGCGTGTCATTGGCATAGATCACGCCGGAGTGCGGGTTGATGACGAAATAGTTGACGCCCGAGCCGTGGTTGCCGCCCTCGAGCGTGACGTCGGTATCCAGTGCGCCCCAGAGCTTGCCGTTGGCGTAGGTGACCTGCTGCATGCGCGAGTC
>JAPHUU010000299.1 GCA_026193555.1 Rhodanobacter sp. | reverse complement strand
GTTCGCTGCAGCTGGGACTGGCCGTCGACATCGGCGCACGCGCCGACGACACCGTGCCGCTGGCCGTCGGCGGCCTGATCGATCGTCTGAAGTCTGCAGCCGAATACCAGTGGACGGCGCGGGACAGCCTTGCCGTCACCGCCGCCGTGGGTCACCTGCGCGCCCAGGGCGGCGGCAGCCTTGGTGACCAGCAGCGCATCGATCTGGAATACCGCCACAAACTGTGGCTCGCGCCACCGGACTTCACCCTGGTCGCCAGCGCCACCGATGCCCGATATCAGCACGCCGCCACCTTGCCGTCGGCGCTGACCCGACTGCTGCCCGCCGGCCAGCTTGACGGCACCGGCTTCGCGGTGCCCCGCAGCTACACCCAGATCTGCGCCGGCGCGGCGTTCAACGAGAACTACCGCGCCGACTGGAGCGGCCAGCTGCGCCTGTTCGGCAACGCCAGCGCCTGCCACAACTCGGTCAGCGGTGCCGGTGCCTCGCTCGATGCCGGGCTGGCCACGCCGCTGATCGGCCCCGATCACCTCAGTCTCGCACTCGGCTACTCCACCAACACCGGCCCCTCCGGCAGCCGCAGCCTGAACATGCTGCTCAACTACCGCTACTATTTCACGCCATGACGGTCGGCCTCGCATCCGCCCCACGGCACGCTTCCAAGGAATCATGATGAATCGTCTTGCCAACCCGACCGGTCTTGTCCGATCCGTCATCGTCAGCATGGCGCTGGCACTGCTCGCCGCCTGCGCGACCAGCAGCTTCCATGCCGGGCCGGCGCCGGCCGTCGAGCGATCGGCCAGCTGGGTGGTGGCGCCACTGGTCAACAACACCGCGACCCCCTACGCCGGCCAGCGCGCGGCGCAACTGGTCACGGCACTGCTGGCCCAGCGCGACGTCGGCCAGGTGGTGGCCGCCCCCGCAACCTCCGACGCGGGAGGACTGCCGATCGACAACGGTGCCACCGCCGAGGATGCGGCCCGGACCTTCGCCTCGCAGCAGAACGCCCGCTACCTGATCCGCGGCAGCGTGGACGAGTGGAGCTACAAGATCGGGCTGGACGGCCAGCCGGCGGTGGGCTTCACCTTGAGCGTGGTCGATCTGACCTCGGGCAAGGTGCTGTGGGCCGGTGCCGCCTCGGCCAGTGGCGGCAGTCGCGAGGGGGTGGCCGTGCTGGCGCAGGAGACGCTCAACCGCCTGGTCGAAAGCCTGATGGGAAAATGATGCTGCCAGGTCGTACACGCTCGATCCATGCGCGGGCAGCGGCCCACCGCATGAGCGTCGCCGCTGCCGTTGCGGCACGGATACCCGTCCAGTCGCGCGCAATGATGTGGCACTGAAGGCACCCATGGATCCGGTCCGCGCCGCCATTCTGAAAAAATCGCTCGAGTCGGCCGTGCTGCCCCTGCTGGCGCTGGCCCTGCTGTACCTGTGGACCGACGCACACTTCGACTACCCCTGGTGGTGGCTGGCGCCGTTGGCGATCGCGCTGCGCTACGGCCTGGCCTACGGCATGGGTGCTGGGCTGGTGCTGATCGTGGGCAATTTCGCCGAGATCTGGCTGCTCGGCCTGGACCGCAACCAGCCCGGCGGCGAGATCGTCGGCGGTCTGATTGCCACCTATCTGGCCGGCCTCTACACCACCCATTCGCAGAGCCGCCTGATCGAGGCCGGATCGAGTCTTGAATACCTGGAGCAACGACTCGAGTCGCTGACCCGGGTCTTCTACGTCACCCGCCTCTCGCACAGCCGGCTGGAGGAAAACCTGATCACCAAGTCGTACGACTTGCGCAGCGCGCTGGATGCGATCGCGCAGGAACTGGGCAGGTTCGGTCCGCAGAAGGAAACGCTGCCGCAGGCGCCGCTGCAGCATGTGCTGCAGCTGCTGGCCTACTACGGCCGGCTGGGCACCAGCGGCGTGTTCCAGGTGCTCGACGATCGGGTGCAGCCGGAACCGCTGGCGTACCACGGTCCGCGTTTCAAGCTCGACATCGCTGATCCGCTGGTGACCGGCGTGATCGAGAACCAGCAACTGGCGTATTACTCGGTCGACCAGATCCTGGCCGGCGAGGCCTCGCAGTATCGACTGGTGCTGCCGATGAGCGCCGCCGACGGCACCTTGCTCGCACTGGTCGTGGTGG
>JAPHUU010000296.1 GCA_026193555.1 Rhodanobacter sp. | reverse complement strand
CCTGAGATGCCCTTGCCTTCCGCTAATCCTTCCCCTTGCCGGGTGGATAGAGGACTTTCACCTCCAAGCAGGTGCGCCCTGCCGGGCGCACCAAAAAAAGCCCGCCATTCGGCGGGCTTCTTCGATCCTGCGGACAGGCGGGCCTCAGGCAGTCGCCACCGAGTAGCCCTTCAGCCGTGCCGCGAAATCCTGCAACGCGCGGATGCCACTCTGCTCGGCTTCGTTGATCCACTGTTGCAGACCTTTCAGCGCCTGCTCGGCACCGCGCTGCTCCATCAATGCCACCAGACGCACACGGAACTCGCATACGGTACGCAAGGTTGGACGCTTGGCCAGCACCGCCTGGAACTTCGCGTTGTTCTCGCCGTCCAGCCAGCGACCGCCATCGGCCAGTGCCAGCCGCACGCGACGTGGGACAGCCTTGATGCTTTCGCCTGCATGCTGCGCCTCGTCGCGCAGTGTCGGCACGATCACGCCGCGGTAATAGTCGGTCATCGCCTGGAAGCGATGGGTCAGCACCGCCTTCAATGTCTCCGCATCGGGCAGATGGACGTTCGGGCGCACGTCCAGCGACGGTGCCACGCGCAGCACCTTGGCCAGGCCGATGGCGCGCAGGCCGCAGATCGCCGCCCAGCCGATGTCGAACTCCCACTTGCGCAGCGCGAACTTGGCCGAGCTGGGGAAGGCGTGGTGATTGTTGTGCAGCTCTTCACCACCGATCCAGAATGCCCAGGGGATCAGGTTGCGTGCGGTGTCGGCGCTCTCGAAATTGCGGTAACCGGCCCAGTGGCCGATGCCGTTGACGAAGCCGGCGGCCCAGAACGGGATCCAGACCATCTGCACCGCCCAGAGGGCCGCGCCGATCACACCGAACAGCGCCACGCTGATCAGCAGCATCAGGGTCGGGCCCCAATAGGGATGGGCGCCGTAAACCTTGTTCTCGACCCAGTCGTTCGGGGTGCCGCGGCCATACTGTTCCATGTCGGCCTTGGATTCGCAGGCGTCGCGATACAGCGACACACCATCCCAGAACACCTTTTTGATGCCGTAGATCATCGGGCTGTGCGGGTCTTCCTCGGTCTCGACCTTGGCGTGGTGCTTGCGATGCACCGCCACCCACTCGCGGGTAACCATGCCGGTGGTCAGCCAGCCCCAGAAGCGGAAGAAGTGCGCCAGCGCCGGATGAAAGTCCACGCCACGATGGGTCTGGCTGCGGTGCAGATACAGGGTCACCGTGAAAATGGTGAGCTGGGTCACCACCAGCATGTAGATCACCATCGAGCCCCAGTGGGCGCCGGTGAGACCGTCGTTCAGGAAATTGAGTACCGCATCGAGCATGGAAAACACCGGGGTATGTGGGTTGAAAAAGTCTAGTCGGGGGTTTCCGTACCCGCCAGCATGGCGCGACACACAATGGTAGCAGTCGGCCAAGAGACGTACGTGAATGTGTTGTACAAACAACGATAACCATTTTTGCTGTTGTTTAACTATGGGGTCGACGTGACAATCAGGCAATGACTTCAAAGATCCCGGCCACGTCCAAGACCGTCCTGCAGCTGGAGCAGATCAATCGCCGTCGCGCCGGCAGGCAGGCGGTGCAGAACCTCAGCCTGAGCCTGCAAGGTGGCCAGGTGCTGGGCCTGCTCGGGGTCAATGGCGCGGGCAAATCGACCACCCTGTCGATGATTGCCGGCGCGCTGCGCCCCGACAGCGGCAGCATCCAGCTGAACGGCGAGGACTTCCTGGAACGGCCGGAGCTGGCACGCCGACTGATCGGCTGGCTGCCCGAACGCGCGCCGTTGTGGGCCGAACTGACCGTCAGCGAGCATCTCGATGCGCATGGCCGATTGCGCGGCCTGAACGGCGCGGCCTTGCGCCAGGCGCGAACCAACATCATCGAGCGCCTGGAATTGCAGCCGCTGGCCCGAAGGCTGGCCGGCGTGCTGTCGCAAGGCCAGCGCCAGCGGCTGGGCGTCGCCTGTGCCCTGCTGCACCAGCCGGCGTTGCTGGTGCTGGACGAGCCGGCCAATGCGCTGGATCCGGTGCAGGTCGCTGCCTTGCGCTCGCTGATCCGGGAACAGGCCGCCGCGGGTACGGCGGTGATCCTTTCCACCCATCTGCTGGCCGAGGTGACTGCGGTATGCGACCGGGTGGCGATCCTGCACGAGGGCATCTTGCGACACGATGGCCCGATCGATGCGGACGGCCATGCCGCGCTGGAAAAGACCTTCTTCGACATCGCGATGCACGGCCACACCCACCCGGCGCGCGCGGCATGAGCGACGCCCTGATGCAGACCCTCGCGGTGATCCGGCTGGAATGGCGCCGCCTGGTCGTGCGCCCGCTGGCCTGGGTGCTGGCGGCACTGACCCTGGCCTGGCTGGCATGGAACTACACCTTGCTGCTGGGTAGCTTCCTGGCCGGGCAGATCCAGCGCGCCGCACTGGCGGACGGTCCGGGATTCACCGACCTCGTCGCGGTGCCGCTGCTCGCGCAGCTCGCCCAGCTGGCGTTTCTGGTGGTGCCGCTGCTGACGATGTCGGCGATCGCCGGCGATCGTCGCAACGGCACCCTGCCGTTGCTGTTCGCCACCGGCATGCCGGCCTCGCGGATCGTGCTCGGCAGGTATCTCGCGCTGCTTGGCTGGCTGCTGCTGTGGCTGGTGCTGACGCTGGCGATGCCGCTGCTGCTGGCCCATGCCACCCGGCTGGACTGGGGCAAGCTGGCCGCCGCTGCACTGGGCCTCGCACTGATGCTGTCCGCACTGGCGGCGGTGGGTGTGGCCTGTTCCACCTTCGCCTCGCACCCGGCGATCGCTGCTGCTGCCGCGCTGATCATCGGACTGGCGCTGTGGAGCGTGAACTTCGGCGCACAGATGGCCGGCATCAACGGCGGTGCGATCAACTGGCTGGCGATGAGCACCCATGTGCAGCCGCTGCTGCGCGGTCTGGTATCCAGCGCGGACCTGCTGTGGTTCGTGCTGCTGATCGCGCTGAGCCTGGCTCTGACCACACGACGGCTTGCCGCCGACAAGGAGCGTGGCTGATGCGCCATCTATTGAGACGTCTGGACGGCTGGCTGTTCGCGCTGCTGCTGGTGCTTGCCGCTGGCGCGCTGGGCTACCTCAGCAGCCGTTACGCGCACGTGGCCGACTGGACCGCCAACGGCCGTGCCAGCCTGTCGGCGGAAAGCCGCGCCGTGCTGGCCAGGCTCGATGGCCCGGTCGACATCGTCAGCTACGCCAACCCGCAGGGCAACCTGCGCCAGACCGTGGCCGGGTTTCTGCAGCGCTACCAGCAGGTGAAGCACGACATCAGCCTGCGTTTCGTCGATCCACAGCTGGATCCGGCCAGGATGCGCGAACTGGGAATTACCGTCGATGGCGCACTGATCCTGCACTACCGCGACCGCGAACAGCGGCTGGACGAGTTGTCCGAACGCAGCCTGACCAACGCACTGGAGCGGCTGATCCGTGGCAACGACCGCATCGTGGCCTTTGTCACCGGCGACGGCGAACGGCGCGCCGACGGTCAGGCGAATGACGGCCTCGGCACCTTCATCACGCAACTCGAAGGAAGCGGCTTGCGTGCGGTGCCGCTGAACTTCGCCCAGGTCACCGCGGTGCCGCAGGGCACCGATCTTGTGGTGCTGGCGAGCCCTTCGCTGGCGTTGGCGCCGGGCGCGGTGCAGGCGCTGGTCACCTATGTGCAGAACGGCGGCAACCTGCTGTGGCTGACCGAGCCGGGCAATAGCGACCTCGGCCTGGCGCCGCTGGCCGCCACACTGGGGGTGCGGGTACTTCCCGGTGTGCTGGTCGATGGTTCCGGCGCGGCGCTCGGACTGCACGATCCCCGCAACATCACGCTGGGCGATTACCCGCCGCAGGCGATCACCCGTGGCTTCGTGTTGACCACCCTGTTTCCGCAGGTCTCGGCGCTGGCCCAGGTGACGAGGTCGGACTGGGACGTCAAGGCGTTCCTGCGTTCCAGCGCGCAGAGCTGGACCGAATTCAAGCCGATCGACAATGCGAAGCCCTCGAACATCCGCTTCGACGCCACCGCCGGCGAACTGAAAGGGCCGCTGGATTTCGGCTTCGCCCTGAGCCGCCTGTCGCCCAGCCCGGACAAGAGCGAACAGCGGGTCGTGGTGATCGGTGACGGTGATTTCCTCTCCAATACCTTCCTCGGCAATGGCGGCAACCGGGCGCTGGGTGAGCGTGTGTTCGACTGGCTGCTCGGTGACGACAAGCTGGTCGACGTCCCCGCACGCGGCGCCCCGGATCGGCTGCTGCAGATCTCGCAGGGCGAATTGAATCTGATCAGCGTCGGCTTCCTGATCGTGCTGCCGCTGCTGCTGCTGCTGCTCGGCGGGTTGATCGTGTGGCGTCGGCGTCGGCGCTGAGCGATGAAACGCGCCAGCCGCCAACGCCTGCTTCTGCTGGCTGCCGTCACCACGCTGCTGGCGGTGGCCGGCTGGCAACTGCGTCGCGACGCGCTCGACGAACCGGGCACCCTGCTGGCGCTCGATCCCGCCGCCATCACCCATGTCGCACTAACCCTGCCCGGTGCGCCGACCATGCACTACGAGAAGCGCGCCGGACACTGGTGGCGGATCGACGGCACCCCGGCACGTGCCATTGACGGGCGCCTGGACGAGCTTGCCGGCACTGCCGCCGCCAGCGTACTCAGCTGGCGACCGGCAAGCGATTTCGATCCGGCGAAGATCGGGCTGGTGCCGCCGCGCGCGGTGCTCGACCTGGACGGACAGGCGCTGGAATTCGGCGAAACCTCGGTCACCGGACCGCAGCACTATGTGCGCGTGGGCCAGCGCATTGCGCTGGTGTCCGAGCGCTACATGCCCCGCTCACCCGCGCTGCGGACCACCGACCTGCATTGAGCCACCGGAGCGCCCTTGCCTGAGCTGCCCGAAGTCGAAACCACCCGTCGCGGCATCGCGCCACACCTGATCGGCCGACGCGTGCTGGGGGTGACCCTGCGCCGCGCCGACCTGCGCTGGCCGATTCCCCCCGAGATCAGCGAGCTGCTGCCCGGGCAGCGCATCGAGGCGGTGGAGCGACGCGCGAAATACCTGCTGCTGCATACCGCGGCCGGCAGCGCGCTGCTGCACTTGGGCATGTCCGGCGTGCTGCGCGTGCTGCCGCCGGATGCGCCGGTCGGCACGCACGACCATGTCGATATCGCCGTGGAGCGCGGCGCAACCGGAGCGGCGCGCATCCTGCGCTTCACCGATCCGCGCCGCTTCGGTTGCCTGCTGTGGCAGGCGCCCGGCGAAATCCACACCTTGCTGAAGCAGCTCGGCCCCGAGCCGCTGACCGAGGCGTTCGATGGCGACCTGCTGTGGCAGCTCTCGCGCCGCCGCCGCGCCGCCGTGAAGCTGTTCCTGATGGACAACGCGGTGGTCGTCGGCGTGGGCAACATCTATGCCAGCGAAACCCTGTTCGCCGCCGGCATCGACCCGCGCCGTGCCGCCGGCGCGGTCTCGCGCCTGCGATATGCGCGACTGGCCGCGGAAGTGAAGCGCATCCTCGGCTGGGCGATCGAGCGCGGCGGCACCACCCTGCGCGACT
Source organism: Rhodanobacter sp. (assembly GCA_026193555.1). Lineage (GTDB taxonomy): Bacteria > Pseudomonadota > Gammaproteobacteria > Xanthomonadales > Rhodanobacteraceae > Rhodanobacter. The sequence goes on along the minus strand of JAPHUU010000296.1, from coordinate 752 downwards.
TCCTCAACCCCGATGGCGCGCCCGGCTACTTCTTCCGCGAACTGAATGTCTACGGCCGTGCCGGCTTACCGTGCCGCGTGTGCGGCAGCGCGATCCGCCAGGCCGCGCTGGGCCAGCGCTCGACCTTCTGGTGTCCGCGCTGCCAGCGCTGACCGGCGCCGCCTGCCGGATCACTCCGGCCAGTGAAATGCCACGTGGGTATTGCTGAATTGAGGGTCGTCGAGGCTGCCGCCCGGTTGCGCCACGAGACCGCCGACCAGACCGTCCACCTCCAGCGGCTGACCGGCGCTGAAGTGCGCACCCAGCGCCTGCAGCTCGACCAGTCGTTCGCACAGCGCGCCGGCCTGATCGATCGCCCGATCCGGCACGTTGCGGATGCTCAGGTCCGGGCGACCGAACTTGCGCATGCCGCGGGTGTGCACCCACGAGCGGCCAGCGGTGTCCTCTGCGTTGCACAGGATCAGCACATGATGCCGCGGCGGCGCACCGCCGCTGACCAGATAGTGGCGACGCCAGGCCTGATCGCCGAACAGGCTGAGAATCTGCGGATCGAGGATCGCGGTACCGCCGATGTCAAGCAGACCCGCCAGCACGCCGAGCGTGTCGCGCAGGTAGTCGAGACTGTCGCGATCACCGATCGCGCCGCGCAGCACCAGCACCTCGGGCGCGATGCCCGCCTGCTCGAACACTTCAGGCGTTTCCTCGCGCAGGATTTCGCCCAGTGCGCCATGCAGCGGGTAGCCGTCCCACTG